>CALFYA010000198.1 GCA_937952925.1 uncultured Moraxellaceae bacterium | reverse complement strand
ATTAAAACACCGCAGCCTCATTGACTGCGGTGTTTTTCTTAACTGACCGGCATTATTCCATCAGGAAGGCTTTTGAGATTTGCTGGGCTTAAGCGTGTTCAGGATCAGGCATATGCGCAGTCAGTTGCTCAAAGGTCTGAATCTCTTCTTCGAGCAAGTTCAGCAAGCTTTGAATGCGTGGCAAGGTTTTACGACACGCAATAATACCGACTTCGAGTTTGTCCATATAGCTCGTGAGCGTGATGTTCATGGCTTGACCATCGAGCACAATCGATACTGGATACAGCGCATCAAGCTGCGCGCCATTCCAATACAAGGCTTCACGCGGGCCGGGTACGTTGGAGATCACCAAGTTAAAGGCTTGCAGCTTGGGCAACACGCCCGTCACCAGATTAAGCCCCGCCACCGAATAGACAATCCCACTGTAATTGATAATTTCAGTTTTAGACATCCGGCTAAAGCGGTCTTTGGCATTGATGACACTACGACGGATCATCGCCAAGCGTTCCATCGGATCAGCTTTGTGGGTGGCAAGGTTAGCCAAAATCATCGAGATTTGGTTGCCGCTATCGGTATCGTCTTTGCGTAGCGAGATGGGCACCATCGCAATCAACGGTTTTTTCGGCAGCGCGCGTTGATTGAGCAAATATGAGCGCATCGCACCGGAGCAAATCGCCAGCACCATATCATTGATGGTCACGCCGAGCTTTTTGGCAACATCCCGCAGACGTGGCAGCGCATACGACTGTGCAGCAAAACGGCGTGAAGCCGATACCGGTTGGTTTAAGATCGAGCGTGGCGCTTGGAAGGCCGATACATAATCAGGGTTGCTGCGCAGTTCGCGGATGGCATTGACCACTTCACGGGTCACGGTGGGTGCGGTGTGCACTTGCTCAGACAGCAAGCCGACGAGTTTGGCGGTTTTGCTAATCGGATTGGTCGCAGGTTTTTTGAGTTTATTATTTTTGACCGCCCACAACGGCACGATGCGTTTGTCGGTGGGCGAGTGCGACAGCGATTTTTCCAGCAAGCGCATGCCTGCAATCCCATCGACCATCGCGTGGTGCATTTTGAAATACATGGCGAAACGGTTGTCTTCAATGCCTTCGATGATATGACATTCCCACAACGGCTTGGCGCGGTCGATCAGTGCGGAGTGTTCTTGGGAGATATAGATCAGCAGTTCACGAATCCGACCGGGGCGGGGCAGTGAGATATGACGGAAATGTTGGTCGATATCAAACTCGTCGTCTTCATCCCAAAACATGCCATTCAACACTTGGTTAAACGGAGGAACAGGAATGGCGCGGGAGTTGCGAATATCTTGCACCAACTGGTGGACATAGTCGGCTGGCGCATTGGGGGGGATACGGAATAAAAACAGGCCACCGACGTGCATCGGCTGCTGGCGTTTTTCCAGCGTTAAAAACAGCATATCAATCGGGCTGAGTGCACGCATGCGGGCAAACCTCTCTCAAAAGGGAAAATAAACAACAAAAGCAAGGAATTCTCGATTGTCTGGCACCGCTTGGCACGTCATGTCATCAATGATCTGTCAGACAATCTACATTGCCGCCACTATAGCATAGTCGTAGCATTGACCATGCCAAAAATCGTGAGTGGCATGTAAAAATCTTTGTGCTGATCAAATCTTGCGCGGATTACTAAAATCTTGTATGGGATCAACTGATCGGGGGGCAGCACTGTTTTGTTAGACAATTATTGTGTGGTCAATCTTGAAGTAAAACTCACAAAAGTATGGCAAGCCTAGCCTTAGGCTTGCCATCGTCGTCAGCGCTTAGGTGGGATCGTAGATCAAAATCGCCTTGCCATTACAACGAATCATGCCTTGCTCTTCGAGCGATTTGAGGACGCGTCCCACCATCTCCCGCGAGCAACCCACCAAGCGGCCAATTTCTTGACGGGTGATGCGGATCTGGCGACCTTCGGCCAAGCGCATGGTGTCCGGTTGGCCGGCGAGGTCGAGCAGACAACGGGCAATCCGACCGGTCACATCCAAAAAGGCCAAGTCGGTGACTTTGCGCGTGGTTTTTTTCAGGCGCAGTGACATTTGCGCAAACACAGCAAAGGTCAAATCGGGATAGATACGAGCAAGTTCGTGAAACTTGTCATAGCTGATTTCGGCAAGCTCACAAACCGTGCGTGAACGTACCCAAGCGGTGCGGTGTGGTTGGTCTTCAAACAAGCCCATCTCACCAAAGAAGTCGCCGGCATTGAGGTAGGCCACCACAATCTCACGTTTGTCTTCTTCCTCGACAATAATCGAGACCGAGCCTTTGAGGATAAAAAACAGTGACGCAGACGTATCACCCGCATGCACAATCGAATTGCGCGGCGGATAAGTGCGAATCTGGGCGTGATCCAACAAAATTTTGATGGATGGAGTCACATGCGCCGGTAGGTGGGCGTAGCGGAACAGTGATTTGGCACTGTGGGCGTGCGAAGAAGCATACATAGCGGCATCCAGCGGTTCGACTTAAGGAATCCTCTGCGAGAGACAACAGCGTCCGTCACATGGTCAACGTTCATTTTGATCCTGTAAATATGCTAGGGTTACAGGTCTTTTTACTCTAACGAGTTCATGCAGGAGTTGCAATGCAATCGACAGTCAAGTGGCTCGATGGTGTCGCTTTTGAAGCCACGGCGAGCAGTGGCCATCAGGTGGTGATGGATGGCTCGCCCGAATACGGCGGTCAAAACCGTGGTTCACGCCCAATGGAACTGATCTTGATGGGTTTGGGTGGCTGTGCATCGTTTGATGTGGTCACCATTTTGAAAAAAGCGCGTCAGGATGTCACCGACGTGCAGTGCCAGCTCAAGGCCGAACGCGCCGACAGCATCCCTGCAGTGTTTACCAAAATCCATCTGCATTTTGTGGTGACTGGGCGTGGTGTCAAAGAAAAGCAGGTCGAAAAAGCCTTGCATCTATCCTCGGAAACCTATTGCTCAGCCAGCCGGATGCTCAGCACTGGCGGAGTAGAGATTACCCATTCGTTTGAAATTGTCGAAGCAGCACCTGCGGTCGCAGAATAAGTTGCTGCATCGTGAGCATGTTGATCAATCAACTGCGCACAGGCAAACACCTGTCATTCTCGCCATGCTGAGAATGACAGCTAAAAACGTTTGGGGATTTTTTGCCCATCCACATGCGGCTCATCTGCATAGATCAGCGTGCGATGTAGCCACAGTTCACTGCGTTGTACGGCATCCTTGAGCGTCAAGCCTTGAGCCAGATGGCCTGCGAGATGACTCGCCAAGCTACAACCCGAACCATGAAACTCGCCTTGTAGGCGAGGCCACACCGATTGCGCCACACACACGCCATCGACCCACAGCCAATGACGAATCCGATCCGCTTCGTGTTCGTGCGCCCCTTTGACCAATACCGCTTTTGCACCGTATTCAAACAGCTTGGCGGTTGCAGTTGCCAGATCTTGCTCACCCGTCAGGCTACGCAATTCGACGGTATTGGGCGTGATCACGCTCGCCAACGGAATCAACTGGCGAAACGCTGCCACCAGTGTGGCGGGATCGCCCAAACTGCCGCCACTATTGGCCACCAGCACCGGATCAAGCACATAAGGAATTTGGGCATGTGTGCGGATCAGATCCGCGACCACGTCAATATTGTCGGTACTGCCGAGCATGCCTGATTTAAACGCTGCAACCGGTAGATCGGCCAATACCGCTTGAGCCTGTGCACGCAATAGCGCAGGGGAGACGGTGTCAAATCCGTAGACCTGCTGCGAGTCTTGGATGGTGAGAGCAGTGCACGCAATCGCGGCATGGCTACCACTTTGGCCAATGGCTTCAATATCGGCCTGTAATCCTGCACCACCTGAAGGATCTAAACCCGAAAAACACAACACCACAGGGCGCATGCGTCGCTCCTTAAAACTGCGGTTTGACAATCACCAAAATACACACCGCGACCAAAATCAGCACAGGGGCTTCATTAAACCAGCGGAAAAATACATGACTTTTGATGTTGGCGTTGCTGAGCAGTTGCTGCCGATAATGACCACAGACCAGATGGTAGATCGTGAGTAAAATCACTAGCAAAAACTTGGCATGTAGCCAATGCTGGGTTTTGTAGTAGTCCCAGCCTATCGCCACCATCCACAGCCCTAGCAGCCATGTGACCACTAGCGACGGCCACATGATGCCGCGATACAGCTTACGCTCCATCACTTGGAAGCGCTCAATGCTGATCGTATCGCTGCTCATGGCGTGATAGACAAACAGGCGTGGCAAATAAAACAGCCCTGCAAACCAACACACCACCGCCACCACATGAAAGGCTTTGATCCACAGCAGCCAACTGGCAAATTCAGCCACAATTCACTCCACACCAAACGGGTCGGTGGGAGTGTACGAGAAGCAAGGGGAAAAAAGGTAGCCGCCTTATGCACCTGTCCAGCGTTTGACAATCAAAGTGGCGTTGGTGCCACCAAAACCAAAGCTGTTGCTCATCACCGCATTGAGCGTGGCAGGCCGAGCGCTTTGCACAATATCAAAGGCTTTGGCGGTCTCATCAAGTTCGGTGATATTGATGCTCGGCGCAATAAAGTCGTGTTGCATCATCAGCAAACAATAAATTAGCTCTTGTGCACCGGCTGCACCCAAGCTATGGCCGGTCATCGACTTGGTCGAGCTAATCGGTGGGACATCCTCACCAAACACTTGGCGGATGGCACCCAGTTCGGTCACATCACCAAGCGGCGTGGATGTGCCATGCGTATTGATATAATCAATCTGCTCCACACCTGCGGCGCGTGCTTGTGCCAAGGCCATGTGCATACAGCGTACTGCGCCTTCACCACTGGGCGCGACCATGTCCGCACCATCGGAGGTGGCACCGTAGCCGACGATCTCCGCCAAAATCGTTGCACCGCGTGCTTGCGCGTGTTCGAGCGACTCCACCACCACAATGCCACCACCGCCGGCAATCACAAAACCATCACGATCAGCCGAGTAGGGACGTGAGGCGGTGGCTGCTTGGTCATTGTAGCTACGGCTCATCGCACCCATCGCATCAAACAACACGGATTCAGACCAGTGCTCTTCTTCACCACCGCCAGCGATCAGCAAATCTTGCTTGCCGAGCTGGATCAGCTCCATCGCATGACCAATACAATGTGCAGATGTAGCACAGGCCGATGAAATCGCGTAGCTCACCCCTTGGATTTTCAGGCCAGTCGCCAGACCTGCGGTCACGGTGCTAGTCATGGTGCGCGGGACAAAGGTCGCCCCGACTTTGCGCAAGCCACCCTCGCGCAGCGCATCAGCCGCTTCGACAATTGCACCCGTGGACGCACCACCGGAGCCAGCGAGTACCCCATAGCGTGGATTGTGCGCCACTTGCTCAGGAGTCAATCCAGCATCGGCAATTGCATCAAGTGCCGACACATAGCCATAGGCCGCTGCATCACCCATAAAGCGGCGCAGCTTGCGATCAATCGCCGAAAAATCAGCCTGTGGTGTGCCGCTGACTTGGCTTTTAAAACCCATTTCGGCATAGGTGGCATTAAAGCTCAAACCAGAGCGGCCTGCTTTGAGCGAGTCAACGACGGCATCGCGCCCCTGACCAATACACGACACCAGCCCTAAACCCGTGATCACAGCACGTTGCATTTGTATTGCGCCTATAAAATGAATAGCGATGAGATAAACAAATGGTCAGCAAAAAGCAAGGTGAGACCTAGACTTAGAAGTCTGTTTGGGTAAATACCCCGCAGCGCAAATCTTTGGCGGTATAAATCAGTTTGTCATCCACATACATTTCACCATCGGCAATCGCCATCACCAGTGAGCGCTCAATGACCCGTTTAAACGACAGCTTGTAACGGACTAATGTGTGCTTGGGCAACACTTGACCGGTAAATTTGACTTCACCCACGCCCAGTGCACGACCGCGACCCGCGTTACCGCGCCAGCCCAAATAAAAACCGAGCATCTGCCACATGGCATCTAGCCCCAAGCAGCCGGGCATGACCGGATCGGTGGCAAAGTGGCAGCTAAAGAACCACAGCTCAGGATGGATATCCAGCTCAGCAATAATTTCACCTTTGCCATAAGCACCACCTTCGTCGCTGATGTGCACAATGCGATCCATCATCAGCATGGGGGGCAGCGGCAGACGGGCATTATCTTGCCCAAACAGCTTACCTTCAGCACAGGCCAGCAAGTCAGCTTTATCAAACGAAGAAGCGCGTAGCACATCACCAGCCAAAGGTTGAGCGACAGCATTCATGGTGTTTACCCTCAAAATTACCGCTGCACAGAGCGTGTCATATTGTTGTGAAGGCTGGTGTTGAACATCCCTTGTTCAGCACAGCGCTTCTAGATTCCGTGTTAAAGCATCATCAAGCCACTGTTTTTTGTAGACACAGGAGTATGATCATGCGACTCGGACTTGGCACGATGTCCCTTTGCGGTGCCAACGGTTGGGGCGAGCCTCCCCACATCGAACAGGTTCAACAGTGTGTGCAGCATGCCTACGACGCAGGCATTCGCTGTTTTGATAGCGCAGGATTTTACGGGCCAGATGTTGCACTCCGATTGCTAAAGCCATTTTTTGCTCAAGATCGCGGACTCACCATCAGTACCAAAGTTGGCTTACAACGCGACGCGGTCAACACGTGGCGAGTCGATGCATCGGTCAGTGCCATTCGTCAGCAAGTTGAACACGACTTACGCACACTCGGCACTGACTGTTTACCGTTAGTTTTCTTGCGTTTGGGCGATGGAAAATTTTTGACACGCGACCCCACACCACTGCAAGAATCCCTCAATGCACTCGTCGAGCTGCAATCCGAAGGCAAACTGCGTGCCATTGGATTAAGTGAGTGCACACTACCAGACCTTGAACAAGCACTTCAAATCACTCCGATTACTGCCATTCAAAATCGTTACAATTTGCGACAATGCGAAGACCCCATCTTAGCATGGGCAACTGCCGAACACTGTCCGTATTGGGCGTATTCCCCCCTTGCAAGTGGCCTTTTGCTCAAGCGTGCGCCCCCGCAGCTCGTCAAGATGGCACAAAAGTACCAAGCGACACCGGCACAGATTGCATCTGCTTGGTTGTTGGCACGTAGCCCAATGTTAATGCCAATTGTGGGGACTCAAAACCCACAACATCTGCTGGAGCATACAAAAGCCTTATCAATTCAGATGAGTGCGGTTGATCGAGCCATCTTAGAGCAACTGCTGGATCTGAGCAGTTAGACCACAGTCGGTTACAACCTTTTTGCCAATCCACAACACGATAGGCGGTCAATCAAGATGGGTTCACGGGTACAAAAGTCATCGACAGCACTGACGTTGTCGATCAATATAGACCCATTGAGACGTAGGTGAAGCCCACATGACCGAACAGCAGCAACAGCCTGAACAAGACAGCAATCTCAAAGACAAACTCAATCAACGCGCTCAACACTGGGTGCAAAAAGGGGGACGTCTGCTTGGTCAAATGACCGGAGCCTCAACCGCATTTGTTGGTTTTCAAGACGTTGATCATGCAGATCCCTTTGCAGCATTTCGCCAGCAACTGCCAAATTTAAGCAAAAAAGTATTGGGGGGTCGTTTTCAGACCTTGACCAAAGTGGTCAACCATGTGGTGCCAAGCGTTGCATTTGATCAACTCGCGGATCGGGTGTTTGAACAAATGAGCGTATTTGCGGCACAGATCAGTCAAGTACAAGAAGTGTTGAGCGCAGCACAGCTCACCTCTATTGACGAATTGGCGCGCCAACCGGCTGCCCAAGCCGATGATCTGGTCGATTATCTGACCAATCGAAATCGGGTGATTGCTGCTGCACAAGGTGCACTGACCGGTGCAACAGGGTTGGTGGGGGCGATTGTCGATGTTCCGTTGGTACTGTTGTTGATCCTGCGCACCATTTATCAAACCGCACAGGCTTATGGCGTCGATCTCGATGGTGAAGACGGGCGTCAACACGTTTTGTCAATCTTGGCACGGCTTGATTTGAGCCTATTGGTTGAAAAGCAAAGCATCTTACTGAGCCTAGGGACAGTGCAGCAGTTTGTAGCTCAAGGCAATTTGTCTGAGTTACAAAGCTTAGTCGGCTCTGCCAACAGCACTGATTTTTTCAAAAAACTGGCCGCTGATTTGTCTGATAGTCTCAACTTGCCGATCAGCGCCACATTTTTGTCACGTCTGGTTCCGCTGGCATCAGGCGCAACCAATGCCCTGTACAATGCGCGTGTGGTGAGTATGGTCGCGCAAGCCGCTCAAGCCGAATTTCGCTTTGTTGATCCAGTCGATGCACCCTTTGATGCAGCGACCCAAGCGCAGCTCACGCATTTTGCCGAACAAGTTCAAGCCGATATCGCCCTAGATGCTGAGCAAGAACCCCCCAAACCTGCTCGCAAGCGCACGGTACGCGCTCGCAAAACCGATGATGGTGCGATTGAACCGGTTAGCAAGACGCAGCATTAATCTGGCGATTGAGTCAGGAGGTTAAGTTCTGCGACGGTCGCACGATGATTGAGCAGGGCTTTTTTGCCCATGTTGTGCTGAGCCTACAACGGTGGGGTTGTAAGGCAATATTGATCAAAAAGCCTTGTGCCGTGAACGACACAAGGCTTGGAGCTTAGCTTATTTGCTGGCGTCTACCAAAGCGATCTTAGCGATTTTCTCTTGCCAGATCTGTGGTGCTGTGGCGTGCACCGAGGTGCCGTTGACATCCACGGCCACGGATACAGGCATATCTTCGACCACAAATTTATAGATGGCTTCCATCCCCAAGTCGGCAAAACCGACGATTTCAGCTTGGCGGATCGCTTTGGATACCAAGTAAGCGGCACCACCAACCGCCATCAGGTAGGTGGCACGGTGTTTTTTGATCGATTCCACGGCAGTGGGGCCGCGCTCGGCCTTGCCGATCATGCCAAACAAACCAGTGTGTTCCAGCACTTTGTCGGTGAATTTGTCCATACGGGTGGCGGTGGTGGGGCCAGCAGGGCCAACCACTTCGTCACCCACCGGATCGACAGGGCCGACGTAGTAAATCATCTTGCCACGCAGATCAACCGGCAACTCTTCACCACGATCAATCATATCGACCATGCGTTTGTGTGCCGCGTCACGGCCGGTGTACATGGTGCCCGACAACAGCAAGGTGTCGCCAGGTTGCCATGCGTCCATTTCGGCTTGGGTGAGGGTGTCGAGGTTGACGCGCTTAGATTTGCTGCTTGACCATGTGACTTCCGGCCAATCCGACAGTTTGGGCACATGCAGATGGGCAGGGCCTGAGCCATCCAAGGTAAAGTGAGTGTGACGGGTGGCGGCGCAGTTGGGGATCATGCCAACCGGCTTGCCAGCAGCGTGGCATGGGTAGTCTTTGATTTTGATGTCCACCACGGTGGTCAAACCACCCAAACCTTGTGCACCAATGCCGAGCGCGTTGACCTTTTCAAAGATCTCAATGCGCATTTCTTCGATTTTGTTGCTTGGGCCACGCTGCAGCAGCTGTGGCATGTCGATTTCTTCCATCAACGATTCTTTGGCCAGCAGCATGGCTTTTTCGGCGGTACCGCCAATCCCAATGCCGAGCATACCCGGTGGACACCAGCCTGCACCCATGGTCGGGACGGTCTTGAGTACCCAGTCCACGATGTTGTCGGACGGGTTGAGCATGGCGAGTTTGGATTTGTTTTCGGAGCCACCGCCTTTGGCGGCTACCATCACTTCAACCTTATCACCAGGCACGAGTTTGTAGTGGATCACCGCAGGAGTATTGTCGCCAGTGTTTTTACGGCCAAACGCAGGATCACGCAAGATCGACGCACGCAAGACGTTGGTGCTTTCCAAGTAACCTTGGCGCACGCCTTCGTTGATGGCATCGTCTAAGCTCATGGTCAGGTCAAATTTGACATCGAGGCCGACATTCATAAACACGTTGACGATACCGGTATCTTGGCAAATCGGGCGGTGGCCTTCGGCACACATGCGCGAGTTGATCAAGATTTGCGCCATCGCATCTTTGGCTGCGGGGTTGGCTTCCGCTTCATAGGCACGATTGACCGCTTGAATAAAATCAATCGGATGGTAGTAGGAGATAAATTGCAGCGCTTCTTTGATCGAAACGATCAAATCATCCTGTTTAATCACGGTGGTCATGCGTCGGCTCTCTTGGCGATGGCATCAAAAGTGCGGTCGATTATACGAGAAAAGCTGTACGGGCTGAAAAGTAGATCATCCGACTTTGGCATAAAAAAACCGCTCACAAGGAGCGGCTCTTTGGGAGAGCAAGATTAGCTGTCCAGTTTTTCAGCGAGTTGTGCACGACGGGTTTGCAACGAGGCAGGGACATGGTCGCCCAACTTGTTAAACAGCTCGGCGTGGCTTGCCACTTCTTTGACCCATTGATCACGGTCTTGCTTGGTCACGGTGTCAAACTCTTCACGGCTAAAGTTGGTACCTTGCCAGTTGAGGTTGTCGTAGGTGGGCACTAGACCAGCAACGGATTCTTGGGCATCCGCACGGCCTTCGCAGCGGTCAATGATCCACTCCAAGACACGCATGTTTTGACCAAAACCCGGCCAGACGAAATCGCCGTTGTCGTTGCGACGGAACCAGTTGACCTTAAACATCTTCGGCATTTTGGCGCCCGATGCGGCGGTTGCCGCTTCGAGTTGCTCGCCCATTTTCAGCCAGTGCTGGAAATAGTCGCCCATGTTGTAGCCACAGAATGGCAGCATGGCAAATGGATCACGACGCACGATGCCTTGTTGACCGACCGCAGCCGCCGTGGTTTCTGAGCCCATGGTGGCGGCTTTGTACACGCCATCTTCCCAATCAAACGCTTCTGCGATCAAGGGGACAGTGTCGGCACGACGACCACCGAAGATGAAGGCCGAGATCGGCACGCCGGCTGGGTTTTCCCAGTTGTCGTCAATCGATGGACATTGGCTGGCAGCAACCGTGAAACGGGCATTGGGGTGAGCCGCTTTACGACCACAATCTGGGGTCCAGTCTTGGCCAGTCCAGTCGGTCAGGTGCGCAGGCGCTTGTTTGGTCATGCCTTCCCACCACACATCGCCGTCATCAGTCAGCGCGACGTTGGTGAAAATCACGTTTTTGTACAGGGTTGCCATACAGTTGGGGTTGGTTTTTTCCGAAGTGCCTGGGGCAACACCGAAGAAACCCGCTTCTGGGTTGATGGCGTACAAACGGCCATCGGCACCCGGTTTGAGCCATGCAATATCGTCACCGACGGTTTCGACTTTCCAGCCTTCAAAGCCTGCTGGTGGAATCAGCATAGCGAAGTTGGTTTTGCCACACGCCGATGGGAACGCGGCAGCGACGTAGTGTTTTTCACCTTGTGGGCTGGTCACACCCAAAATCAGCATGTGTTCAGCCAGCCAGCCTTGGTCACGACCCATGACCGAAGCGATGCGCAGTGCCAAACATTTTTTGCCGAGCAGGGCGTTGCCACCGTAGCCTGAACCAAACGACCAGATTTCGCGGGTTTCAGGGTAGTGGACGATGTATTTGGTGTCGTTGCAAGGCCACAGTACGTCTTGTTGGCCTGCAGCGAGTGGTGCACCAACGGTGTGGATACAAGGCACGAAGTCGCCATCAGTGCCCAGCACGTCGTACACCGCTTTGCCCATCCGCGCCATGATGCGCATGTTGACCACCACATAAGGCGAGTCGGTCAGCTCAATGCCAATATGAGCAATCGGGCTGCCGAGCGGGCCCATGGAGAAGGGCACCACATACATGGTGCGGCCTTTCATGCTGCCTGCAAACAAGCCATTCAATTTGCTGCGCATTTCAACAGGGTCAGCCCAGTTGTTGGTCGCGCCAGCGTCTTCTTGCTTTTCCGAGCAGATGTAGGTGCGATCTTCAACACGCGCCACGTCAGACGGATGTGAACAGGCCAGATAGGAACCCGGACGCTTTTCTTCGTTCAGTTTTTTCATCATGCCGCTGGCAACCATCAGGTCGAGCAAGCGTTGGTTTTCTGCTTCGCTACCGTCACACCATTCGATGCGATCCGGTTGAGTCAAAGCAGCAATCTGTTCCACCCAAGCGATGAGCTTGCTGTGGCGAACGAAGTCAGGAGCGGTCACTGGGGTCATGGTGAGGCCTATCGTTATACAGGACAACGCAATCATCCGGATCACGGATGACTACTGGAAAAAATTAGGGCGGTATTAAACCACAAAATGCCGACATTTATAAGATGTATATCGACGGTTTGCACTGATAAATCGCAAAGTCAACATTTTTATCACACAAAATCGTTAGGGTTTATGGCAAACCTGACACGCTAGGCCAGATAAAACGACAGTGCAACCAATTGACGCGATTGAGGTGAACCGTATTTTGAAAGACACATCTGCACCACCCGTGACAGCACCTTTGGTGTCGATCGTGATGAATGCTGCGGCGGGGCATCATACGCCGAGCGACGTCCCACTGTCGACTCTAATCACGCAAGCTTTTGAAAAACAAGGGTGTGATGTCCGATTGTACATTGCGGAGCATCCTGCACAGTTGGGTGATTTGACCCAGCAAGCACTGGCACAATATCGGCAACGTCATGGAGTGATTGTGGCAGCAGGAGGGGATGGAACCATCAATACGGTGGCACAGGGCTTGATGCATCAGGCCGTGCCGTTGGGCATCATCCCGCTCGGGACATTTAATTATGTGGCTCGAGCCTTACAGATTCCATTGGAGTGGCCAGCTGCCGTACAGACGATTGGTCAGGGTGTAGCACGGTCGATTCATGTGGGGCAGGTGAATCAATATATTTATCTCAATAACGCCTCGATTGGCTTATATCCCCATTTGATTGAACAACGCGAAGCGGATAAAAGCCGATTTGGTCGGCGTAAAATCGTGGCGATGGCCTCTGGTTTTGCGGTGCTGATGCGTCAACATCAAAAAATGAGACTGCGGGTGATTATTGATGGACATGCACAGCCCATCGAAACGCCCATGATGTTTTTTGGCAATAACCAGCTTCAATTGGAAGATATGCACTTAAAGCTGGCAGATTGTGCGGCATCAGGGCGTTTGGCAGCGGTAGCCGTTGAGCCGGTGAGCCGCTTACAGATGTTAAGCCTGATTGCGCGGATGCAATTGGGCACATTTGAGCAAGCGCCTGAAGTGCGTTGTTTTTGTGCGGAGCGGGTGTGTATTGAAACCAAAAAACCGCAAGCCATCAAATTGGCGATTGATGGCGAAATTGTGCGCGCCCAATCGCCGCTGCGGTTTCGAGTCACACGCGATGCCTTACTGGTGATGGTACCCAATCATGCTTCTGCATCTGTCTGACTTGCATTTTGGCACTGAGCAGCCGCGTGTGGTACAGGCCTTGCTGGCCTTGTGTGCGCAATTACAGCCTGAAGCGGTGGTGGTGAGTGGTGATTTGACCCAGCGTGCCCGCTCAATTCAATTCGCAGCAGCCAAACAGTTTTTACAGCAGCTCGCTCGTCCATATTTGGTGGTGGCTGGCAATCACGATATCCCCTTGTTTAATGTGACTAAGCGTTGGGCATCGCCTTTTGATAATTTCCATGATTATTTTGGTGATGTCGAACCACGTCTAGAAACGGCACATTTTGACATTATCGGCGTCAATTCCATCCGGCGGCGTTTTCATACCCAAGGCCATTTGTCGCATGAACAAATTGCACGGATCGTGGCACGGCTACAACACAGCGACCATCAAAAACGTCGAGTGATTGTGTCACATCAACCGTTTGCGGTGATTGATCATCGGCAGCATCGCGATGTGCCACGCCGAATGCCCAAAGCGGTACAGCATTGGGCTGCACATGGGGCAGATGTGTTTTTGCATGGACATTGCCATACACCAGCGGTGTTTGATTTAAATGCTGCATTACATCTTGGGGTCGGGCGTCCGGTACTTGATGTACAAGCGGGGACAAGCTTGTCGGCACGCTTGCGGGGCGGCTATCCCAATTCGGTCAATCTGATTTATCCAGACCTACGGGTAGAGCGTTGGGATTATCTCGACAGGCAAGGTCAGTTTGAGTCAGTCGCTGGCCTATGGCCGAAATTAGCAGTGGAGGCTTGATCGTGTTGAAGATTTGGCACGCCATGCTGATTTTGCATCGCAAAACATGCCAAATGCCACATTTGACGAAAAAAACAGCAAAAAATGCACTTTTTTAAACATTTCCCCTTGAAGCGTTGGATCACACCCCCACACAGACAGCAGTCAAGAATTGGATCGCATGGTGTGATCCGCATTCGCTAAGGAGAAACCGCATGAACATTCGTCCATTGCATGACCGTGTGGTCATTCGCCGTGTTGAAGAAGAAACCAAAACCGCAGGCGGGATTTTGCTGCCGGGTTCGGCTGCTGAAAAGCCGTCGCAAGGTGAAGTGATTGCTGTGGGCAACGGCCTCGTGACCGACAGTGGTGTACGCGCCCTTGATGTCAAAGTGGGCGACAAAGTCCTGTTTGGTCAGTACTCTGGTTCTACCGTCAAAGTGAACGGTGAAGAGCTGTTGATCATGAAAGAGTCGGACATTTTTGCTGTCCTCGAAGCCTAATCCACACCATATTTTTCAAAAGATTCTGGAGTAAGACATGTCTGCAAAAGACGTCAAATTTGGCGATTCAGCCCGTAGCAAAATGATTGCTGGTGTCAACGTATTGGCTGACGCGGTCAAAGTGACCTTGGGGCCTAAAGGTCGTAACGTCGTCATCGACAAATCGTTTGGTGCACCGCACATCACCAAAGACGGTGTAACAGTTGCCAAAGAAATCACCCTCAAAGACAAATTTGAGAACATGGGCGCACAGCTGGTGCGTGAAGTGGCCAGTAAAACCGCCGACATCGCCGGTGATGGCACCACCACTGCTACCGTATTGGCGCAAGCGATCTTGAATGAAGGCATGAAAGCCGTCGCAGCGGGCATGAACCCGATGGACATCAAACGTGGCATCGACAAAGGTGTGCGTGCTGCGGTTGCCGAAATCAAAGCGATTTCGACCCCAGCCAGCGACACCAAAGCGATTGCTCAAGTGGGTGCCATTTCGGCCAACTCCGACCAAACCATTGGCGACTTGATTGCTCAAGCGATGGAAAAAGTCGGTAAAGAAGGCGTGATCACCGTTGAAGAAGGCTCAGGCTTTGAAGACACCCTCGACGTGGTCGAAGGCATGCAGTTTGATCGTGGCTATATCAGCCCATACTTTGCCAACAAGCCAGACACTCTGACTGCCGAACTCGACAGCCCACTGGTTCTGTTGGTTGACAAAAAAATCAGCAACATCCGTGAAATGATCAGCGTCCTTGAAGCGGTTGCCAAATCCGGTAAACCACTGCTGATTATTGCTGAAGACGTTGAAGGCGAAGCCTTGGCGACTTTGGTGGTCAACAACATGCGTGGCATCCTCAAAGTCTGTGCGGTCAAAGCACCGGGTTTTGGTGATCGTCGTAAAGCCATGTTGCAAGACATCGCTACCTTGACTGGTGGTCAAGTGATCAGCGAAGAAGTTGGCATGAGCTTGGAGCAGGCTACCCTGCAACACTTGGGTACTGCGCGCAAAATCACTGTAGGCAAAGAAAATACCGTGATCGTGGACGGTGCAGGCCAAGCGACCGAAATTGATGCGCGTGTGGCCACCATCCGCCGTCAAATTGAAGAAGCCACCAGCGACTATGATCGTGAAAAACTGCAAGAGCGCGTGGCCAAACTCGCTGGCGGTGTGGCGGTCATCAAAGTCGGTGCAGCCACTGAAGTTGAAATGAAAGAGAAGAAAGACCGCGTTGACGACGCGCTGCACGCGACCCGTGCTGCAGTTGAAGAAGGCGTGGTTGCTGGTGGTGGTGTCGCCTTGGTACGCGCACAAGCCGCACTCAAAGGTCTCAAAGGCGACAACCAAGACCAAACCGTCGGGATCAATATCCTGCGCACCGCGATGGAAGCACCACTGCGTCAGATCGTGAGCAACGCCGGCGAAGAGCCAGCGGTGATCGTCAACCGCATCAAGCGTTCGACTGGCAACGAAGGTTACAACGCCGCAACGGGTGTGTATGGCAACATGATCGACATGGGGATTTTGGATCCAGCCAAAGTGACCCGTTCTGCACTGGAGCACGCCGCTTCGGTGGCTGGCCTGATGCTGACCACTGAGTGCATGATCACCGATCTGCCAGACGATAAAGCTGCTGCACCAGACATGGGCGGCATGGGCGGTATGGGTGGCATGGGCATGTAATGTCCGGTGAGCCTCGCATACAGACCCCCGCGTGAAAACGCGGGGGTTTTTTATGCAAGCAAGATCTGAAAGCGTGTTGTAAGCGATTGGTTTTTTGTGTAAAAATGATGAACCTTAAAAGGTATATTGACTTTTTTCATTGGATGATAGTTGGAGCGGGTGTATGTCTTTGCAGTTAAAAGATTTTGACCAAATAAAAGCAATGGCTATAGCTGCACGAATCTCACCACATCAAGAAAATCTAAGCCCTGATGAGCTAGAGATTAGAAAAGCTGCTCAACAAATTGCTAATACTGATGTTGCTGCTTTTCAGAGATATGTTGAAGAGTGTCAATCTGCGGTCAATGAGTTTTCAAAAAAAATGACTGATATCAACCATAGCATTGATATTGAGGTTGTTGTAAAGCCTACTATGAGTGAGTTTGAGGTTTGCGAAAATATTTCACATCGCGTAGAAGCAAAATTAGAAAATCGTGAGCCAGCAATTGCTGCCAAAACAAACCTGATGCTTGCAGAGAGTCGCTTCTTGAGGTTCAAAGCCGAAAATGATTTGACTAACAGAGAGGCGAAGTATCCAGAGAGTTTGATTCAACACGCGGTACCTGTCGGTGCTGTTACGTTAGCTGAGGTATTTTTGTATACAATGTTCTATCGTGCAGACGGTGGGATACTAGATGGTTTTATGATTGCATTAATGATCGGTGCAGTAAACTTGGTTGGTTTTGGTGCTCTTGGCTACGGATCACGTTATAAAAACCTAAAACACAAGGATTGGCGCCAAATGACTGGAACATTTTGCCTGATACTTATTCCAGTTTTTATTGTTCTTTTTAACATGGTACTTGCCCTATATCGTATGACTTTATCTTTTTCTGATGCTTTTGCGGGATCACCATCTGCTGTTCTTGGAGTTATCACTGGTAATTTACCATTCAGAAATATAGAGCCTTTTCTGATGTGGATTGGCGGCATGGCGATTAGCGCATATGCTTGTCGTACAGGGTACACCCTTGATGATGTATATCCAGGATATAGTGATAAAGATAAAGATAAAAAAGCATGTCAAAAAGAGTACGATGATCAGATAGCAAAAATCGTACCTGAGCAGATTGTGAGTCAAGCAATCTCACAGCTTGATGGAATTACTCGACAATGTGCTAAACTTCAAGATATTAAGGTTTTTAAAGAGGAGGTTATTGTCAAATATGATAGCTACAAAAACAAATCTACGATACTAAATCATGATCTGAAAGAAGCTATCGATTATTTTAGGCAGAGCTATTTGTCAGTTATAGCTCATGGCATGACTGCACCTGCATATTTTTCACAGCCAGTACGGCCGATTGAGTTTACTGAGTTTACTGCAGTTGAAAAAATCATACAGCGATTAGATTTACTTATCAAAGATTTGGAAAAGCTAGAAAATCGTGTAACTACATTGGTTGTTCCAACTATCCATCTGATTAATAAGCATAAGCCTAAAATTGCACTGATTGCAAAAAATGAGTATGTATTGTCCGTTCAGACCTTGGCACAGGAAAGAATCTTTACTCAGCAGAAACAGGGAGAGTCTTGATGTTAGGCAGTTTTTTCAAAGATAAATCTGCAAAAGACAAGGCAGCAATTGATAAACTGTCTTATATGGGGCTTTTCCTTCTAGGAGTACTATCAGTATTTGCAGTTCAAGCAGGTAAAGAAAAGCCCGATCCGGCGACTAATTGCTTCAGAAAAATTGATGGAAAAATTGCGGTCGTATTAGACAAGACCGATTTTATACCAAAACAAACTCAAGATGAAATTGTAAAACGTGCTTGGGATTCAATTATAAAGAATGCACAAGCTGGCGATCTGATCTCTGTATATGAGATCACGCAAAAATCACTCTTCGACTTAAAGCCGGTTTTTAGTATGTGCTTACCTAAAATGGGAAAGGATTCTAACGAATTAGTAGAAAATTCAAGGGTGCTTGATGTAAAATTTAAGGAGAGTTTCGAAAAGCCTTTGTTAGATGTGCTATCAAAAAACACAGGTCAAGCCCAAAATAGTCCTATCGCTGAAGCAATTACAGATATTAACCTATCAGATGCAATGCGTGATGCAGAGCAAGGTCGTATTTTACTGTTCTCTGACTTAATGCAGCACTCTAGTAATGTCTCTACATACCAGTGCAAAAATGCAGAAGTGCCAATTGCCCAATTCAGAAAATCAAGACAAGGTTCCGTAGAGCCACGTCCTTTGTTTAAAAACGTGTATGTTGAGTTACACTTGATTCCAAGACTCGGCATTACGGAGCTGGAATCAAAGTGTCGAGCAACATTCTGGAACTGGTTTTTTGGAAATATGGAAACAACAGGCCAAGCGAAAAGAGGTATATCTATGTTGGATCTACCCGGTGCATATGGAACTGCGATCCCAAACGATCCAAACACTGCAACAAAGCAACCATAGGATTTCATAATGAGTGATACAGTAACAGCAAAAGGCCTGCCTGCTGCATTTAAGTTGACAGGTGTTGTCTCTGCAATATCAACTACTGGATTGATCTATTTTAACCAACCTAACTGGTTTTTAGCTCTTGTTGTGTTGGGATTTGTGATCGGATATGGTGCTTGGATTAATTCACGTCATCATCTAAACACTCAAAACGATGCTGATAGTATTTATTATTTAGGCTTCGGTTTGACGATTATTTCGCTGGCTGTTTCATCCTATGTTCACTTTGGTTCATCTGGCGATTTCAAGCTAGAAAATCTCAAATCAGTTTTTTCACAGTTTGCAATTGGTCTAATTGCAACCTGTTTTGGTCTGGTTGGCAGACTAATTGTTATTGCTAAATTAGACGATACCAAATCCGATGAAACAGATGAGATACAAAAGCGACGTGAACTCGTTGCCAGCTTAGGAGAGCTGCGTCTTGAAATTGTTGGCTTTGCCGATCAACTCAAAAGACTGAACGAAGATTTACGTCAGCAGCAGCTTGAACTACATGCTGAAACTGTGCAAAAAATGCAGCAAGCTCATCAGAGTGCCATGGCTGAAAACTCACAAGCTATCAGAGTTGCACACGAGCAAATTGCAATTGCAACGCAAAATTCAATCACCCAGATTTCCCAGATGGTTGGAACTTTGACCCAACAACAGTTGAACCTACACACCCAAAGCTATGCAGGTTTGGCTGAACTGAGCCAAAAAACACATGCTCAGATCAGTGCTCTCGATTTTGTCAGCATCAGCAAGAAAACCAATCAAGCGGTTCAAAAGCTTTCACAGTCATGTGAAGACTTCTCAACACAGACGGCTCACATTCAGCAAAAAATGCATGATAGCAACTCACATTTAGAGCAAAGCACTGCTCAAGCTGCTCACAGTCTAGCCACGATTACTGATAAGTTGGATGGGCTTACAGAAAGTACGCAAGACTACAATTTAAAAATTCAAAATTCGGCAAAAATCCTAAGCCAAACCACTGAGCAATTAATTGATACAGCAAGGAAATCACATCAGGTGCTGACAACGATTAGCCAGCAGTATGATGGCTACGAAAAAAGTCACGAGCGCTATTTAAATGGGTGTGACAGTATATTAAAGAAAGCAATTATAACCAGTGAGCAATTGGTTCGGTCAGTGTCTGAGGTGAATGGCTCTGTGTCTCAAGTAGAGAGTGCCTTAGTGACGGTTGCAAAAAGATCAACCGAAATTGCGCAAAAGTTCCGTGA
>CALFYA010000197.1 GCA_937952925.1 uncultured Moraxellaceae bacterium | reverse complement strand
AAAACCAGTGCGGTGTTTTTGCGTGGTGCCAACTCATCACATACACTGGTATTGATTGATGGGGTGCGTTATGGCTCCGCAACCGGTGGAGCAGCAGCACTAGAGCATATTCCTGCCGATCAAATTGAGCGGATTGAAATCTTGCGCGGTGCAGCCGCGAGCTTGTATGGTTCCGACGCCATTGGTGGCGTCATTCATATCTTTACGCGTCAAGGCAAAAATGCCCCGCAAGCCTCGCTACAACTGGGTTACGGCACACAAGATACGCGTCAAGCGAGTTTGAATGTCAGCGGGCAACAGGGCAGCACCCATGCATCACTGACCGTTGCCCATGCGCAAACCGATAGTGTTAGTGCGATCAGCAACCGCAAAAACAGCAACTATTTTGCCGATACAGATGGCTACGAAAACAGCAGTATCAGTGCGAAGCTGACCCATGAGCTTGCAGGCGGTCACCAAGTGGGTGGCAGTGTGTTGTGGTCGGATAATCAAGGACAGTACGACGCGTCGACCTATGATTTTGCAACCAACACATCGGGTGCACAGCACTATAATTATCGTAACGATAGTGAAAATGGCGCAGCACAGCTGTGGGCGCAACTACAACTCTCTGAACAACTGCAAACGCGTGTGCAAGCGGGTTATAGCACTGACGATGGCAAAAGCTACTCGCCTACCTCAGCCACTCATCTGGCAGATCAACTTAGCCTATTTCGTACCGTCCAAGAGCAGTATGTCTGGCAAAATGAGCTGAGCCTACCCAATGGTAAAACCACGTGGGGAGCAGAGTATCTTGAACAACGCATCCAAAGCACCGAGCACTTCCCGACTCGTGATCGTGACATCAAAAGCTTGCTCGCGGGCTATATGGTCAAGCTCAACACCACAGATGTGCAAGCCAATATCCGCCATGATGACAACTCACAGTACGGTAGTGAAGCCACCTACTCGCTAGCCATCAGTCAGCCGATGGGTCAAGGGTGGTCTACTGGTGTTGCGCATGGCACAGGGTTTCGTGCGCCGAGCTTTAATGAGCTGTATTACCCGTTCTATGGCGTTGCAACCCTCAAGCCTGAAAAATCACGCAACGATGAAGTGTTTTTGCGTTATCAAGGTGAGCAATTCCGTAGTCGGCTCACGGTGTTTAGAAATGAGGTCAAAAATCTCATCCAATACGATGCCAGTATTTTTGCACCCAACAATATTGGTGAAGCACAACTGCAAGGCGTGAGCTTGAGTCTGGATGGCTCGTTGTCTCCCGTCCATGTGGGTGGCAATTATGATTATTTGGATGCAACCGACCAATCAGGACTTGCCACTGATGGCCGTAAACTCGCACGACGCGCCAAACACAGTGGGATGGTGTATTTTGGTGTGACTCAAGGGACTGTCCAAGCTCGCGCCGAATTGCAAGCCGTTGGCTCGCGCTATGACAATGCCGCCAATACCGTACAACTCGCCAAATATACCTTGGTCAATCTGTCTGGATCGGTCAAGCTCAGCCCTGAGCTGTCGCTCGGCCTACGCATCAACAACCTGTTTGATGAAAACTACGAGACGATCAAAAACTACGGTACCGTCGGTCTTAATGGTTTGGTAACACTCACCTACAGCCCCAAACTCTAAGACAGCATGAGCGTTGAGTTGATTTTGGGCGGCGCGCGCAGTGGTAAAAGCCGCTACGCGCTCACGCAAGCGATTGCACGCGATCAGGCCATGCAGCGCGTGGCGTGGATCGCTACCGCACAAGCCTACGATGATGAAATGCGTGAGCGGATTAGCCATCATCAGGCCGAACGTCCTGCCCACTGGCAAACTCTTGAAGCCCCCATCGCACTAGCTGATGCATTAGCACATTGCACCGCATCTTGTGTGGTGGTCGATTGTCTGACCTTATGGCTGTCCAATTGGCTGTGCCAAGATGATGCTGGCTGGTCAAGCGTGGCTGCACAAACCGAGCAACAGCAGTTTTTTGCACAGCTTGCGGCTTATCAAGCGGATCCTCAACGTCAATTGCTACTCGTCAGCAATGAAGTCGGGTTTGGGATTGTGCCCGACAATGCCTTGGCTCGACGCTTTCGCGACGATGCAGGGCGCTTACATCAGCAGATTGCCCAGATGGCCGACCGTGTCACCTTGGTGGTGGCCGGTATTGCCATGCCAATCAAACGTCCTTCTTTTTAAGAGTATTGCTATGCCTGCATTCGATTGGTGGCAACAGCCGACCTATCCTTTAGATCCCACCAGTCAGCAAGCCGCCTTTGAGCGTCAGCAACAATTGACCAAGCCTGCCGGTGCGTTGGGTTTGCTTGAATCACTCGCGATTGGCCTTGCAGGGATGCAAGGTCGGGTCTGCCCACAACTGAGCAAACCCTTTATCAGTATCTTTGCGGCTGATCATGGCATTGCAGCCGCTGGAGTCTCCGCGTTTCCACCAGCTGTCACCGCGCAGATGGTGGCCAATTTTGCACACGGTGGTGCCGCCATTTGTGTACTGGCACGGCAGATTGGCGCACATTTTGAGGTGGTCGATGTGGGCGTGGATGGACAAACCCACACGCTGCCTGCGGTGATTCAAGCCAAAACCCAATGGGGTACTGCCAATTTTTTAAAACGTCCCGCGATGGATCAAGCAGGCTTTGACGCGGCCATGCAAGCCGGACGTGATGCGGTATCTCGTGCCAAAGCAGTCGGTGCTGATGCGTTTATTGGTGGGGAAATGGGGATTGGCAATACCACCAGTGCCAGTGCCTTGGCTTGTATCTGGCTCGGTGCAACACCGCAAGAAATGAGCGGTGCAGGTACTGGACTTGATGTCCAAGGGATTGCTCACAAAGCGGCGGTGATTGAGCAAGCGTTGGCACAGCACTTGGGGCAACTATCTACCCCTGTTGAGGTACTCAAAACCTTTGCAGGATTTGAAATCGTCGCATTGACGGGAGCATATATTGCTGCGGCACAGGTTGGCCTACCGATCATTGTCGATGGCTTTATCAGCAGTGTCGCCGCGTTGTCTGCCGTGCAGCTTAATCCTGCTGCACGTCAATGGATGATGTTTGCTCATCAGTCCGCCGAGCTTGCTCATCAACGGATTTTACACACCCTAGAGGCCACGCCGATTTTGCAACTGGGCATGCGCTTGGGTGAAGGCAGTGGTGCAGCAACCGCATGGACTGTCCTACAAAGCGCCTGTGCGCTACATGCGCAGATGGCAACCTTTGCCGAAGCAGCAGTCAGTGGACAACAGACCGTATGATGTGGGCGGCGTGGAGCTTGGCATGGCTCCTTGAGTTGATGATCAGTGAGCCACGCCGATTTCATCCGATTGTGGGCTTTGGGCAGGCCGCCACATGGCTTGAACAACACTTGAATACTGGTCGAGCGCGTGGCCTGCGTGGATTATGCGCATGGCTGCTGTTGGTCGGTGGTGTGGTTGCGGTGGCATCTTGCAGCAAACAATGGTTGCCTGCTTGGTGGGTTGATGGTGTTGCGCTGTGGATTGCACTGGGTGTAGTGAGTTTGTATCGGCATGTACAAGCCGTTGATCGTCGATTGCAATCGGGCGATCTTGAGGCGGCTCGTCTAGCACTCTGCATGATTGTCAGCCGCGATACCGTCACGCTCGATGCCACACAGGTGTGTGCCGCCACCATCGAAACCACCTTAGAAAATGGCAGCGATGCGATTTTTGCCAGTCTGTTTTGGTTTGTGCTTGGGGCAAGTGTGGGTTATGGGGCGGAAGCCGTGCTCCTACACCGTGCAGCCAACACGTTGGATGCGATGTGGGGCTACCGGACACCACGATTTGAGTGGTTTGGTAAAACAGCCGCACGCGCTGATGATCTGCTCAACTATTGGCCTGCACGCTTGACTGCCCTCAGTTATGCCCTGCTTGGCAACCGTCGCCTTGCCCTGCATTGTTGGTCGCGCCAAGCCTCACAGCATGACAGCCCCAATGCGGGGGTGGTAATGGCCGCAGGAGCCGGCGCGCTGTCGGTGCAATTGGGCGGTGGGGCATGTTACGCCGGCGTGTGGCACGAGCGGCCTTGCTTTGGGCAAGGTCATCCGCCCACGCGTACCGATCTACAAGCAGCCATCCGTTTGGTTTATCGAACACTAGCACTGTGGTGGTTAGTGATCAGTTTAGGATACTGTTTATGCAGCCAAATCCGGTAAGTTTTGAGTGTGCACCTGTGCATGGTGGCAATCTTGAGTATGCCATGCGCGAGTATGGTGGGCAGGCTGCCGATTGGATCGACTGCTCTGCTGCACTCTCTCCCATCGCTTATCCGCTACCCGATGTGCCGCCATCGGTGTGGCATCGTTTGCCCGAATCGACTGCACCGCTGCTGGAGGTCGCAGCACAGTATTATGGCTGTTCACCAACCGCGCTCATGGCGGTGGCTGGCTCTCAGTCGGTCATCCAAATCTTGCCACAGCTGCGCCCGCGCAGTCGCGTTGGGATTTTGAGTCCCACCTATAGCGAACATGCATGGTGCTGGCAGCAAGCCGGCCATCTGGTGTTTAACCTGACACTTGATCAGATCCCCAATCATCTTGAGCAGCTTGATGTGTTGGTGGTGGTCAATCCCAACAATCCCACGGGTCATTGCCTCACGCCATTTGTACTCAAACGCTGGCTCAATGTGTTGCAAGCACGTCATGGCTGGCTGATTGTCGATGAAGCCTTTATGGACATTGAACCGACTCACAGCATGATGCCGTGGGCAGCGACACATGGGCTGATGATCTTACGTTCGGTCGGCAAATTCTTTGGTTTGGCAGGGCTGCGTTTGGGCTTTGTGGCGGCTGAACCTTCCATCTTAAAAAGTTTGACCCAACGACTCGGCTTATGGTCAGTCAGTCATGTGGCACTGTGGGCGGGTCAATTAATCCTTGCCGATCAAGACTGGCAACAGCAGCATCGCCGACAGTTGCAACAAGCGGGGCACTGGCTACACCAGACCCTCGCCGATGTTGGCTTAAATGCTGCCCTCTCTCATCCGATGCTGCACTATCAACCGCATCCCAACGCCACCGATTGGCACATCGCACTTGCCCGCATGCACATTTGGACACGTTTGTTTGATGCACCACATGCCCTGCGCTTTGGTCTGGTTGCTCCCTCACAACAACCTGAATTTGCAGCACGCTTGCGCCACGCCCTACCTCACCTTTCCTCTCCTTGAGTATAGACATCATGAGCCTCACGAACCGCCAATTTGACCCTGCTACCGAAGCCCGTTATGCCGCACGAATTGCGCGCAAAAAGACCTTAATGGATGAAAAAATCGCTGCTGCCGATCTCGATACTGGTGTGCTGTTGGTATTGACGGGGAATGGCAAAGGCAAATCGTCGTCAGCCTTTGGCATGGTGGCTCGCGCCTTGGGGCACGGCCTCAAAGTCGGCGTGGTGCAATTTATCAAAGGCCGCACCGACACCGGCGAAGAAGCATTTTTTTCAGCACATCCCAACGTGACATGGCATGTGATGGGCGATGGTTTTACATGGGATACCCAAAACCGCGAAGCGGATACCCGCTCGGCTGAAACCGGTTGGGCAGTTGCGCAAGCCATGCTGCAAGATCCGAGTTTTGATCTGGTGGTACTCGATGAACTGACCTATACCATCACCTATAAATATCTCGATGGTGAGATGATCATCCGTGATTTGTTGGCGCGGCCTGATATGCAACATGTGGTGGTGACCGGACGCGGTGCATCAGATGGCTTACTGGCGATTGCTGATACCATTACCGAGTTGCAACCCACCAAACATGCGTTTGCGGCAGGCATCAAAGCGCAAAAAGGCGTCGAATGGTAATCTATATTTATAGATATATATATTTGGAGATTCCGTGAAATATTGGATATTGAGTGCGTTATGGATGGGTGGACTAGCCCACCAATCTGCCTTTGCTGCGGTACAGGTTAAAGATGATCTGGGGCGTCGCGTGACGTTGGCACAACCGGCCAAGCGGATCATTAGCCTTGCGCCACACCTGACTGAAGACCTCTTCGCGATTGGTGCAGGTGCGCAACTCGTTGGTGTGGTCAGCTATAGTGACTATCCCAAAGCAGCCCTCAAGATTCCATTGGTGGGTGGCTATACGGGTGTTGATCTGGAAAAAATCCGCGCCCTACGCCCCGATTTGATTGTGGCGTGGCAGAGTGGCAATCCACCGGCACAACTGCACAAAATTGCAGCGCTGGGTATTCCGATGTTTTACGACAACTCGCAAACCCTCAAGGATGTGCCGACGGTGCTTGAGCGTTTGGGCGTACTGACTGGACAGGCGGATGGAGCAACAGCTGCAGCACAGCAGTTTCGGGGTCGGCTTGCCCAACTCGAAAAACAGTATGCCAACAAACGTCCTGTGCGCACCTTTTATCAAGTCTGGGATCGACCCTTGATGACCATCAACCGTCATCAAATCATCTCCGATGCGATGCGAATTTGTGGAGCGGTGAATGTGTTTGCCGAGGCCAACAGCCTTGTACCCACTGTTGATGATGAAGCCGTGGTGGTGAAAAATCCTGAACTGATGTTGACCAGTGGTGACTCAACTGCCAAAAACAGCTGGCTGGATCGCTGGAAACGCTGGCCGCATCTGGCGGCGGTGAAACATGGTCAGCTGGTGATGCTCCCCCCTGACTTGCTCAGTCGGATGGGGCCTCGGTTGGTCGATGGAACGGCTGCATTGTGTCGGGCAGTCAACCAAGCACGGCAGGCACCTCCTTAAATCAATGAGGGGAGCATTGATGCTCCCCTTCATCCTGATACCGACCGCGTTATGCAACAGGTTGCCATGTTCTGGCAAACACAGGATTCAACTCAAAACGCTGCGACAGGCTGAGCTGTGTTTCTCCTAGTGCAGGTGGCGTCATCATCGACATGGCATCCACCAACGTGAGGATGCCGCTCTCATCTAAGATTTGACCATCTTGACTATAGATTTCCTCGATATGATGCGTAGACTGACCAAACCAATCTTGGACGGTGATTTGATCAGTCGTCCCCACCAACTGAATCAACAAATCATCGCCCTCTTGAGTCAACCACAACTGATTGGCGCGTGCACCACGAATCACAATCCGGTCTCGATCAGTCTGACCAATAAATTGATCTGTATCAATAATCGTGTCTTGTCCATCGCCACGAGTGAAGCGGTAAGTATCACTTCCCTCACCACCCTCTAGCCAATCTGCACCCAGACCACCGGTGAGGACGTTATCTCCCAGATTGCCTGTCAAATAGTTATCCAGATCGTTACCTTTGCCATTCATGTCTAGAGCGCCCGTCAAGACAAGGTTTTCAACGAACTGTCCTAAAGTGGCGTGAATGCTGCTGTATAGCGTATCGACGCCTTCACCATCTTGCTCTTGAATCACATCTCCACTGTTGTTGCGGATATAAGTATCGTTACCCAAACCACCTTGCATCAAATCTGCACCATATCCACCCTCAAGCACATCATGACCTAGACCACCAACGAGAGTATCATGTCCCAAACCACCATACAGTTCATCACGTCCATCCAGACCGATCAGTACGTCAGCTTGATGACTGCCTTGCAATACATCGTCAAGAGCCGTACCCGTCTCGCCTACGGTGGAGCCTAAAACATTAAAGGTGATTTGCTTGGTGACTTCGGTAAAATTACTGTTTGGATGAGCGTTTTCGACAGTATGATAAACCGTATAGTCAAAGTGTTCTGTATACACCTGCCCCTGTACGAATACACCGTCTTCATATAAGCGATACTCAAAACCTCCTTGAGCAGACAGCATCAGGCGACCGTACATCCCATCGTATTGAGAAACACCGGTATCACTTTCATGGGTCAATGCGTGTAAGGTGTCTGGCACAATATCATTGTCAAACACATTACCTGTGACATTCTGATTTGAATCAGTAAATTGATAACTCTCGTTTAAGAGTCCAACCTCATTGGGTTCAGCACTCCCTTGGATTCTGACAGTGATGGTTGCCGTTTCATAACGAAGTGCTGATTTGTTATACAACTGATAATCAAAAGAATCAAAATAGGCAACGCCAAAATCTAAATCTGTCTCACCATACAGCAAATAACTCATCACTCCGCTGGCGGACAACACCAGTTGACCATACTGACCGGCTTCTAACTCAGGCACCAATTCAATCAAACCATCTTGGGTCAAAGATATGAAATCAAACACGTCATAAAAATCGTCTGCTTCTGATAGCACGATATTTAAATCTTGAGCCATCCGTGGTGTCGAATCTGGTTCGTTCGGCTTAATCACAATCGTAATGCCATCTGCTGCAAATTTAATGCTCATTCACGCTCACCCGTTGTTACGCTATCTTGAGATATGACAGATTATTCATGCCCTACATGTTCATCTTGTGCGTGATCAGTCTACTATAGGCGTGTCGAGTATTGATGTGTTTTTAATGAAAAAAGATGTATAGAGAGCGCACTTGCGCCCTCATTGACGAGGGAACAAATGCTGCACTGTATCAGGCGGTACAACAAGCACGCATTCGATCAAGCGCCACTGATTAAAACACCTGATTCAGCCAATCGACCAGTTTTTTGCGACTGGCATAATGTGTAATGACATGCTGCTGAAAAGCTCGAATCTCGTCGTCTTGCCCCAAGTGTTTGAGCTGCTCAATCAATCGATAGATGTTGCCATATTGATTGTAAGACTTTTGCGTCAGGCGCTGTTGCTCAAATGCCAACAGGGTGTGATGCAGTGGAATCGCGTGCGCTGGACTTTGATCGCTCAGCTGACGCAACGCCTCATACATGGTTCTTTCCATCCCACTACCGTGCATGGTGGTCGATCCACCCTGCGCTGCAAAACGCTGTGTCCACCAGTCTAAAATCAACGTCGCTACTTGTTGATAGTCTTGCAGACTCAGCAACATGGGCACTTTGAGCTGGAGATCGGTCATGTTGCTCACTAACCCCGTCAGGGTTTGGCCTAATCGTGCATGATGCTGTTGCGTGCTTAGGTTTAATCGATCAAGCACCTGCTGATACAAGGCCAAGTGTTCAGCCTGATGATAGTGATGAGTTTTGCTGTGGCTGAGCTGTTGCTCCAATACGCTGGCGAGTGTTTCCCACTGCTCCAATGCCTTGAGCGCCTCAATCTGTCGGCTCAAACGATAAGCCAAGATATCATGCTGATTAAAATCTAAATAATCCTGCCACTCTCGCCGAGCATAGTGGTATCCGGCACGCAGTTGATCGAGTTGATCAACCATTTCAAAATCATCTAAATGACTCAAAAACAGCGGATTGCCCCCAGCACTCAAAATATGGGCGATACGGGTCTGAAAGGCTTGGCGTGGCAAGCCAAACTCACGAATTTCACGGACATTACTTTGCTCAAGCAACTGTCGCCACCACGCTTGTACATCAGGATGTGAACTCTCCAACATCACATTGAGTAGCACATCACGAACCTCACTGTCTGGAGCGAGAGTTTGCAGGGCGACTTGCAGGGTGAGGATGCCGCTTTTCCCTCGTGTTTCGACGTCGCTGATCACCTGTTGTAGCAACTGATCACAGGCCTGTTGGATTTTTCCAGACGAGTCATCAATTTCTTCGAGTTGCTGATAGACATAATCAACCAACTGCACACGGGCAAGGCTGGCTTTTTCAGAAAGTGGCCAATCTCGAGGATGCTCTTGTAAAATTTGTAAAAACGCTGAAATGTGTTTGCTGTAGGTATAACGGTTGTCTGTGCGCTTGAGGGCATTGACACATTTTTTTAGCATTTTGATGAGATTGGGTACATCATAGTTTTCGTGATAGCGAATACGCAATGCTGCAAAAATCTCTGGATGTTGGATAAGCAGCTCTTCAAATAAGCTGTTCTTTTCAGCATCTGTGAGCTGTTGAATGATCTGTTGAATATCGGCTGGCAAAGCAGATGGAGCCTTGGAGGGTTTGGGTGATTTTTCTGGTATGGATGGAGGCGCGACAGGCTCACGGGTTTGTTGATGCAACACGGCCATGCTAACCGCCACCAAATGTTTACACCAACCATCATAATCAAAAAATGCAGGGCAGCTACAACGCACATCATCGTGATGGTCGGGATTGAGTTGTACTTGATAACGGACTGATCCCACCACACGCGCATGATAAATTTGACCACGCTTGCTCAGTTGTTCAACCCGTCCTTGTTGGTAGTATTGCTGACCACGCTGATAACTTGCTGGACTGCTGAGTTGTTGGATCGCTTGGATGGTGAGTGGCATAAAATCTGATTCCGCTTGATGGAAGTGGCGCATCAAGCCGTAGATCATAGCATTGTTGTGAGAGATCAACATGGAGCATAGATTGCCCCATGTTGATGGATTTTGCCGACTTAGAGGCTTGCCGCCAGCTCCGCACCCTGCTTAATCGCAAATTTGGCATCAAGCTCACGCGCTTCATACGCGCCGCCAATCAAATGTACCGACAAGCCTGCTTGTTGTAGATCGTGGTGTAGCTCACGCATTGGCTCTTGACCCGCGCATACAATCACATGATCCACATCAAGCACTTCATCACGACCACCGGCATTGATATGCAAGCCGGCATCGTCGATTTTGAGGTAGTTCACACCTGAGCGCATATCCACATTGCGGTTTTTCAGGCCAGTCCGGTGGATCCAACCGGTGGTTTTGCCCAAGCCATCGCCGACTTTGCTGGTTTTACGTTGCAGCAAATAGACCTGACGCTCGCTTTTTTCAACCGCAGGCGCAGTCACGCCACCACGGTTGGTGTAATCCTGATCAATGCCCCACTCTTGATAAAATTTGACGGGATTTTGTGTGCCGCTTTCACCTTCATGAGTCAAAAATTCAGCCACATCAAAGCCAATCCCACCTGCGCCAATGATGGCGACACGCTGACCGACCGGCTTGCGATCACGCAGCACATCCAAATAGCTCAGCACTTTGTGGTGCTCAATGCCATCGATCGCTGGTTTACGCGGCTGAATGCCGGTGGCAAGCACCACCTCATCAAAACCTTCGAGATCAGCCACACCGACTTTTTGATTCAGACGCAG
>CALFYA010000196.1 GCA_937952925.1 uncultured Moraxellaceae bacterium | reverse complement strand
ACGGCACTGAGCAAACGTGTGGCATTGGCGGGTGCACGCAAGAGGTAGGTGGTTTCTTGCATTGCGGCATAGTCTTCAAGCGACATCATCACCACAGGGGGCTGATTTTTACGGGTAATAATGACCGGTGCATGGTCATTACAGACCTTTTGCATGGTATTGGCAAGGTTGGCACGAGCTGCCGTGTAGCTGATCGCATCCATGAAGTTGTCCTCATCTGTGCATGTACAGAATATTGTACAGAATTAGAGCCGGTAGATGGATACATTTTTGTAGTGGTAGAGTGCGCCATGCGCACCAATCTCAATAAGGTGCGCACAGTGCTGAACGATCAAACCTGCCGTGCCGAGCCTTTGAGCGTTGCACCTTTGGCATCTTGTGCGGCTTGCAGTTGTTTGGCGATGTTGTAGCAATCGTCGATATGATCAAACGCGACTTTACGCAGCACAAAATAGCCCATACTCGCCGCCACGAGCTGCCCACCGAGCGGGATAAATTTGGCGACTTGCTTGGAAATGATCCGACCGCCCAAGCCTTGAATCGATTTGCGTACCACGCCACGGGTGGCGACCAAGCCCACAAATTCCACGCCGCGCTCACGCATCGCATCCCAATGGATTTCGCGGGTCTCAGGATCAAAGGCGGGCATCCGCTCTGGTGCCAAGCCAAACTTGGCGCTGATCTCAGGCAGCAACTGACTGAGCATACTCGCATCGACCAGTACATCAAAAAACGGGACAGGCACCACCGATGCCCCTGCTGAGACATACGCCCGTTTTTTGACCAGTTCACGGCATTCTTCACGGACTTGATCAAGATTTAGATGGGGATCAATGCTTTCGGGCAGTTTGTCCAGCTTTTTCATGGCGTATCCTATCAACACAAAACCTGCTCCAGACATTACGATGTTTTGGGGGTTTTGCAAGTGTTTGCTCTGTTTGTGCTTGCATGAAGTTTTGTAGTGTTGCGTCAGATCGTGTCGCATTCACGACATAGACTGTCGTGATTCTGCGTAAAATCGGGCAAAATAGCCGCCCATAACTGATCGAACCCGAACCACGGAATCGGTGCTGAGTAACAAGCATTATGTTGAATGTGATTCAAAGCCAACGGATTGAGCTGTTGGTCGCGTGTGTATTGGATTTTTTTGAGTCACAACCGATTGGGGTGTTTGAGCCACGCCAAATCTTGATTCCATCGCATGGGGTGGGGGTGTGGCTGCGTCAGCAATTGGCCAGTCATCAGGGCATTTGTGCGCAAGTGTCTACCGATTTTATGGGCAGTTTTCAGTGGAAGCTGTATAGCCGCATTCTCAAAGATCAGGTGTCGGAGCGTGCGCCGTTGTCGGCGAGTGTGATGCAGTGGCGGTTGTTTGCCTACTTGACTGATATGCACGAAAACCCTGACGCCGACGGCATGCTGTATGCGCAGTTAGAACCCTTATTTCAAAAAATCAAAACGCAAAGTACCGCACTACAAGCGCGGCGGCAAATCTGGTATTTGGCGGAACAAATCGCCCAAGTGTTTGCTGCGTATGTGGTGTATCGCCCCGAATGGCTGCGGCTGTGGGGCAAGGGTGGGCAGATGGATTTGCGTGCCGAGTTTGCCCGTATCCCCATTGATGATCGCCCGCCAGAATGGCAAATTCTGCGTAGCATCGAGATGCAGCAGTGGCAAGCGGTGCTGTGGCGGCAGTTGTTTGCCGAGGTGTTTGAATCACGCGAAGCCTTGATGGAACGGTTTTGGCAGATTTTGGCCGATGAACCGGTGCGTCGGCGTGATTTGCCGCGCAGTATTGCGGTGTTTGGTGTGGTGCAGTTGCCACCGGCGGAGTTGATGTTTTTACGCCGTTTGGCGCAGTACACCAATATCCAGATTTTTCACTACAACCCCTCGCAAGAGTATTGGGCCGATAGCGTCGATCCCAAGTGGTTGGTGCAATATGCGCAGCGTTATCCTGAGCGCGCCGCCCTGCGCGAAAGCCGCCATGAGCTGCTGACCCGTATGGGCAAGCAAGCGCGGGATGTGTTTGGCTTGCTCAGTCAGTTGTCTGGCGGGGAAGAAGGCCAGTGGGATGATGTGTTTCCCGATGCGTATCCCGATACTTTACTCGGCAAAATTCAACAAGATATTTTGTATCTCAATCCGACCCGACCCAACAGCATCGCGATCAATCCGGCCGATCAGTCGATACAGGTGCATGTGTGCCATTCGATGCTGCGCCAGCTCGAAGTACTGCGGGAGGAGTTGGTGGCGTGGTTGGCGGCGGATGATACACGCCAGCCTTCGGATATTGTGGTGCTGATCCCCAATTTGGCAGGGGCAGCGCCACTGGTTCGCTCGGTGTTTGAGCGACCAAGTCGCGGTCAGCGCCGTGCACAAGTGTCGATTCCGTTTGAGATTACAGGGCTTGCCCCGCCCGAAACCGAATCGCTGTGGCAGGCGGTGTCGGGATTTTTTAATTTGTTTGAAGGGCGTTTTGCGGCTGAACTGTTGTTGGATTGGCTGGCCTTGCCGCCGATTCAGCGTGCCTATGGGTTGAGCCTTGAAGGCGTGCAGCGTCTGGGTGAACTCTTGGTGGATGCAGGTTTTCGCCGTGGTTTTGATGCGGCGCATTTGGCACAATCTTTAAGCCCAAATGACCACGATTACCGCTTTAGCTTTGATTTTGCCTTGCAGCGCTTACTGCTGGGTATGGCGATGCCGGTGCGGCAGGTGCATGCAGGTGTGTTGGCGTATCCCGACCTTAAGCACGATGATTTTGCGTGGATTGCCGCCTTGCGCAGTATTGCCCAAGATTTGACCCGTGCGCGTGAGTTGCTGGCGACGCCGGCGCGACCGATTCCAGAGTGGGTGGGCATCATTGAAGCCTTGATGTATGCGCGGTTTGGCGATGCGATTGATAGCCAAGCGTGGGATCAGGTGTTTTATGGCCTCGAAGAATTGCGTGGGCACGTCAGTAGCTCCAATTTGCCGCGTGTGCCGTTGCCGCTGCGTTTTGTGCTCGATGAGCTAGAAGCCAATATTACCCAAACACCCGCTGGCTCAGAGCCTAGCGGACGGCTCACTTTTGCGCGTCTGGGTACGCTGCGCCCGTTGCCGTATCAGTTGGTGGTGATGCTGGGGCTAGAGGCAGGGCAGTTTCCGGCGCGTGATCAAATCAGCAGTGTGGATTTGATGAAAGCACTGCCGAGCAAAGCCGGTGACCGCTCACGCTATGACGATGAACAAGGCGCATTTTTGGATGGCTTATTGCTGGCGCAGCAAGCCTGCTGGCTGTTTTATAACGGCTTTGATGTGGCGGATACCGAAGTGCGGCAACCGGCAGGCCCTGTGCAAGAGTTGCTGGATTTTATTGCCAAGCAATTGGTGGTTGAGGTTGCCGCTGGCGCCGATCCGTACAAAGCGCGTCAAGCCGCGCTGGCGCAGCAGATCGTGTGTCATCACAGTTTGCAGCCGTTTGAGCCAGAAAACTTTTTGCCGCCTGATCCTGCCCAACCGGTGCAACTGTATCGCCAGCCGCGTGCGCTCGGTGAGGTGTGGTATCAAGTGGCCTGTCATCTGCAAGGGCGCGATCCGCAGCTGGAAACTCCGACGCTGTGGGCAGATCAATTGCCCAGCGAACAAGCCGCAATTCCGACCGATCCTGTGCCGCTCGCGCGCATCATTGCGCAGCTGCAGCGCCCTGCCCAACATTTTTTGCAAGCGCGGCGGATTCACAACCTCAAACGCGCTGAGCAATTGTCGGCGTTTGAGCCGTTGTTGCTCGATCGTTTGGATGAATATCAAATGCGGGCGTGGCACCTCAGCCAAGGTGAACAGCGCAATGTCGATTTGCTGATGGATCGCTTGCCGGTGGGCGCGGTCAAAGACGTGTCGTTTGTGTATACCGAAAAACAAGCGCGTTTGATGGAATGGCGCGTGGCGCAATATGCCGAGCAACACGGCAAGGCAGGGCATGATCTGCCGACTGATCAATTGCTCAGGCTTGGCGATTGGAAGCTATTGATTGCTGTGCCTGACGCGGATGATGGCGTGTGGCTGTCGCGGGTGGAGCAACGCTTACGCGGTAAATATCGGCTGCGTTTTTGGCTGGAGCATCTGGCATGGACGGTATGGCGCGGGCAACAAGGATTGGGTGCAGGCACACGGATTTTGGTGATGGCGGATCATGCGGTGGAACTGCCCATGCTGGATGCTGCGCAGGCTGAGCAATGGCTACTTGACTGGTTGGCGGTGTGGCAACACGCGGCGCAAACGCCGTGGGTGTTGCCGCCCGATTTGGCACTCGATAGCAGCCAAGGACTCAAAATGAATAAACAAGGTGAAGTGGGGTACAACGCCGACGGCTTGCTGCATCAATGGCTCGGCGATGCGTTCCATCAAACGATCTTGCCCAGCGAAAACGACAATTGTGTGCTGCATCCCGATTGGCAATTGATTTTGC
>CALFYA010000195.1 GCA_937952925.1 uncultured Moraxellaceae bacterium | reverse complement strand
GTCTGAAAAAATTAAATATCATCTGAATTAATCAGCACTTTAGAAAGTAATTTATTATTCCATAGAATAGTTAAAAACTCCTGATCCTTGACAAGATCTTTATAAAATTCATATGAATCTACCTCTAAACCACAGTAAATATTTCCAATAAATTTAAAATCAAAATGATTTCAATCGATGAACTAAAAAGTCATCTTCAAGAATCTAGAAAACAATAAGGACATCTCACTTATTTATTTTTTGAAAAACTATTTAAATAAGCATGAATGGCCGGAAGGTCAGCTTCTAGAAAAGGGAGTGAGGGCATAAGGCCTGTGTTTCTTTTTGGTTTATATCCCGGAGGATATGTCTGATGAAGCACGCAGCATTGATAGCGATGATGGTGTCATTGGCACTGACGGGTTGTAACGACGCAGATCGGGATAAAGAATCCTCACCAACACCAACACCAACACCAACACCAACACCAACACCAACACCCACCAAAAATGTCACGGTGACTCCTTCACTGGGGCAGATCAGCAACGCAGCCATCAAAGCCACCTGTAGCGGTACCCAAACGGCGATGGGACAAGCCAATATTGGTGCAAACGGTGCCGCCAACCTGACGTTGACTGGCAACTGTAATAGTCCCATCCTGTTTGAGTTGGTCGCAACCGCCAACAGCCAATATTATGACGAAGCCACGGGAAGCATGCTCAATCTCCCAGCCGGTACGGTACTACGCGTAGCGGCTCCGAGTTTACAAACCCTTGCCGCCAATGTGGGCATGACTGCACTCACCGAAATTGCCGTACAACGCGCCTTGCAGCTGGCCAGTACGCTCAGTGCCGCCAATGTCACCGCCGCCAATACCGCAATTGCACAGGCATTTTTTGATGCAAACCAACAAATTGATCTGCTGAGTGCTCCTACCCTGTGGTCGAGCAGTACCAGTCAGCTCAGCAATACTCCCGCAGATCTGTATGCCTTTTATTTGGCAACCTTGGCAAAACTCGCCGATACAGATCCCACCCCCGCATTGACTGCATTGGGGTTACTTGCACAAGACCTCAAAGACGGTCAAATTGACCAAGTCGAAGGGATATATGCCAATGCCGCCGAGCTGCGCGCCGCACAAAAGGCCGCGATGCAAGAGTTGGCAGCCTTTGCCAATGCTGCCCTCAAAGAACAGTTGCAGCTGACCACTGATCCTGTTGATCCAGAACTGCCCAGTTGTGGGACACAAGCCACCCTCACGCTGGCCGACCTCGCCAGCTATGTGGGGACGTATAACGTAAAAATTTTGACTAACAGTGCCACCGATCCCACAGCGCCCACCATCGAAGTCAAATCCACCACCTTAGCGTTGGCAGCCAATGGTCAAGTCACCCTAGATGGACAGACCGCTAGTACGGTCAAGGTCTGTGCCAATAGCAATAGTGTGACGGGTAATACCGGCGTGATTGCCTATTTGGATAAAAACGATGCGCTGGGTCGCTCGCACGTTGATTTTTGGAAAGACAATACCGTCAATGGGACGGACTTTACCAATGCAGCAAGCTTCCGTTATTTCAATGGCACCAAACAAGGCACCACACCGGTTGATCCCACGCCAAACACAGCCTGTAATGGCAATACTAATCCGTTTGGTTGTGTGACCATCAGTGGGTTGAGCCAGACCCAAAAATTTGAGCATCTCAGTGCTGCGATTGGTGCACCACAGGTGATTAAAAATCCAATTGCAGATGCAGGAACCGTGACTTGGGCAAACAATAATGGTCAAATTCTCAACAGCACTATCGCCAATCTGACGTATGCCTATAGCAATTTTGGGCAGACATTCCGCTCATTACGGTTCGGTTTCATCCGTTATGATAGTCAAGGTGTGCCGGAGCAAATTTATATGGATTGCGGCTCAGATTTTGCACCGGCCTGCACTGGGCTGAGTGTGGATATGGCGGCCAAAACGATCACCCTGAATCAAACCCAACTCACCGAGTTTACGCCACCCAAAACGCTCAAAACCCAAAAAGCCACCTTTAGTGGCACGCTCAAATTCTAAAGACCTGATGTTGTACCGACAGGCTGCACATGCAGCCTGTTTTGCATCTGTGCTAAGGGTTTGTTAAGGTGGTTTTTTTGGTTTGAAGTCGCCTGATCATGCACACGACGGTTTTATTGGGGATGACCCCACCTGTAGCACTGGCTATTTTGGGTGCAGGGGTGTTGTTGCTACTCGGCTTATTGTCGGGGGTGTGGAAGTATGTGGCGATCATGCAAAGTGAACGTGCGCGTGCGCCGTATTATGTGGATATCACCCACCGTGCGGCACTGATGTACAGCTTTGCAGCCTTAGTGCTGGCAGCGTTGGCATATTTTTCGTTATGGTCAGTGGCGACCAATTTTTGGGCAGTGGTTGCCAATTTGGTCTATTTTTTTGCAGCGATTGGGACGTATGCGATTCATGGTGCGCTCAAAGACACCGACAACCAGCTGCGGCGGCCACATCAACTGGGTCAGCATCAGATGCCCAGTATCTTGATACAGGGGTTTATGTGGACGCTGATTGCTGCTGAAGTGGGTGGCACGTCATACGCGCCAACTTAAGCTATTAACCTGTTTAACCATAATAACTTAGCCCTT
>CALFYA010000194.1 GCA_937952925.1 uncultured Moraxellaceae bacterium | reverse complement strand
TCTACACAGGCGAAGACACTCTTTCCCTACACGACGCTCTTCCGATCTCTTGCTTGATCCACGCGTGGGGCGCAAATTTATCAATACCTTTCATGCGCAGTATCCGTTTTTGCGCTGGTCGCTCGATCATGTGTTTCATAGCAATGATTTTTCATTGATTGAGATGACGCGGATGCCCGATATCGGCTCGGATCATTTTCCGGTACTGACGATCTTGCACTACGACCAAGCTGTCGAAGCCTTACAAGAGGAGCTAGAAGCCACTCCCGAAGATGAGCAAGAAGCTGAACAACGGATTCAAGAAGGGCAACAGCAAGCCCAACAGGAGCATCCACAACATCGGCAAGAAGAGGTGGGCTAGCACGAGATGATGACAATTGTCTGACAAAATCTATGCCAGTCATCGTTTGGTTTTTGTCTAAAAAAACACCATTTATGCTGTTTTTTGTGCAGTTTTGTGAGTTTTGGCGTACAGATGTTGCCGTCTTGTCGTCTGTTCTGTCGGACATCAACCGCCTAAGATACACACATCGGCAGACGGAAACGGGCACGGATCACAGCCCCAAGGACGCAATAGCGAACCGCCGAATGGTATGTCACGGATGTGACAACTGACACGGACATCAGGCAATAAAAACAATCAACACAGACTTCGCGCTAACCCGAGCCGGCAGGATGCCTAACGCTCGGGTTTGTGTTGTCTGAGCAAAAGACTTCAGTCCCCCATCAATGACGCATACAGTGCCAAGGTCTCACCCGTCATGTGGCTGAGCTGAAAATCCTGCACGCGTGTGGGTTTGATCGGGTGTTGCAAAAACGCTTCGATTTTTTCGAGTAAAGCGTGTGCGTCTTCAGGGGGTAGCAATCCAAACGGATACAGCTTCGCCAAAATTTCAGCCACCCCACCCCGATCCCAACCCAGTACCGGCGTGCCCACAGATAAGGCTTCAAGGGTGGTACGCCCAAAGGTTTCGGCTTGCGTTGAGAGTGATAATGCCACATCACTTGCCGCCAGCCATTCACGAATATCTTGACGATGCCCCACAAACGTCACGCAATCCGCCAGCCCGAGCGTATGCACCAGTACGTACAATTCTTCGAGATAGGCTTGTTTTTTGGGATCAGCGCCGCCCACGATCACCGCGTGCAAGGTTGGATGGCGAGGTTTGAGCTTGGCCATGACTTGCAGCAGTTGTTCATGGCCTTTGAGGCGGGTGATCCGACCGGCAAGGGTGATCCATGTTTTGTGTTCAAGTTCGGGAAAGTCGGCATACACTTGTTGCCACCACAACCCCGACGGCTGATAACCGTGCGGAAACTCAGCAGGATCAATGCCCCGATAAATGCGCACAATCCGCTCAGCTGGGCAGCTGGGGTAGTGCTGTTTGATGTAGTCCACCACACTATCGGATACCGCAATCACCCGTTCGGCTTGGGTCATGATTTGGCTATAACGATTGACCGAATAAAAGCCATGCACGGTGCTGACCAAGTGCGGGCGCTGCGCCGCAGGAATCCCACGCAAGGCAAAATGAGTCAGCCACGCTGGAATCCGTGAGCGGACGTGCAGAATATCGGGTTGCTCCGCCAAGATCAGGCGGCGCAGCGGACGGATCTGCCACAAGCTCGCCAAGGCTTTGCGGTGAATCGGCAAGCTCAGATGCCGTGAGCCCTCTGCTTCGAGTTGCACCACCATCCGCCCACCATGAGACACCACCACCGAGTCATGCCCTGCATCAACCAACGCGTGGGCAATTTCTAATGTGCCACGCTCGACACCCCCACTATTGAGTTCGGGCAACAGTTGCATCACTTTCATGGGCAGATTCTCAGGCGGGGATGGAGCCGTTAATAGACTTTCGGCATGCCATTGGGGCGAGTTTTAAAACGACGGTGAAACCACATGTATTGGGTGGGCGCAATGCGGATGAGACTTTCGAGCAGTTGGTTGACTCGGGTGGCATCATCAACCTCGTCCAGAGATGGATAATCTGACAATAGTGGGGTAATGGTCATGTGATAGTGCGGACGGCGGTCGTCTTGGCGATAAAAATGCACCGCCATCACGGCCGATTGATCAATTTTACACAAGCGCCGCTGTGCGGTCACGGTGGCGGCAGGCACACCAAAAAAGGGCGCCATCACCCCTTGCTTGAGACCAAAATCTTGATCAGGCGTGTACCACACCACATGTTTGTTTTTCAGACAGCGTACCAATTTGCGCATGTCATCATGGTCGATTTGTTCGCCATAAATGGGAAGCCGAGCGCGGCAAATCACCCATTCAAGCAGCGGATTATTTTGTGGCCGATACACTGTATCGATTGCAAAGAATTTGCTGGCAAGCAAACCGGCCAAATCCAGTGAGGTGTAGTGTGCGCCGAGCAGCAACACGCTTTTACCCGCTTGTTGTTGTTCGACCAAATGATGCAAGCCACTGATGGTGATGTTGCGCTCAAAACGTTTGGGCGAATACCATGCACTTAAACTTTCAAAAATCCCCATACCTGCTTGGCGAAACACCTCGCGGGACATGTGGCGGCGCTCATCATCGCTATACTCTGGAAAACACAGGCGTAGATTGGTTTGGGTATCTTGGCGTCGCCGTTTGCCCAGCAGCCAAAACGCATCGCCCAAACCGATGCCAAGCACGCGTTGGATCGACCACGGCAAAAAAGCCAGCGGCCATAAAATAAATAACCCGATCCAAATGCCCCAAAAGCGCGGGTGTAAGAATCGGGTGTCAAAGGGTGGGGGTGTTTGTTGGCTCATGTACAACGGGCAGCTTTTTTCCACTCGGCGATCTGTTCGGGCGTCGAGTTTTTCAGGTCTACGTACAAGGGTGTATCGCTTTGTTTCTCAAGCATCGGCAGTGTGCCGGGAATTTTGAGATCCGCCGCCATCAACCCCAAGATGGTGCGCATATTACGTGGTCTTTGGCTGTTTTGCACATGTTGCAACACATACGCAAAGTTGCCACGGCGGCTGACCAAATAACCAACATAACGGGTGGATTTTTGCAGGTCGGGGAATTCAACCAGCACATATAGCGCAGGCCCCATCCGGCTATTGACGTTGGCTTTTTCAAGCACCCGCCCACCGGTGTTGACCGAATCGGTATAAAACTGCATGACCAAATCACGCACGGTGGGATCATCGGCAAATTCGGGCAGCTCAATTTTGGGGTGGTTGATCAAATTGACCGCATCTACCCGAAAAAACCGGCCTTCGTTGTCGGTGAGATCAAGGCTGCTGCCTTCTGGAGTACAACTTTCACGAATGGCAACCTCCCCCCGAAACGCCACCGAGCCTAAGTCTAAGGAGTAGGCTTGCGCAGGGGAGTGGTACATGAATTTGCTTTGAGGGCTTGGTGCGTGGTTGGCACAAGCTGTCAGCACACTGGCACAGACCAAGGTTGTACATAGCAGCAGCGATTTCATGAAAGTCAGGCTCCTTGACTGGCGGCTTCAAGTGCCGTCCAGCGTTCCAGTTTGTCCAGCAATTCTTGTTCTAGATCAGCCAACCGATTGGCAGCGTGGTGCGCACCGTCCGCGTCGCGCACAAACCAACTGCCATCCGCCAATGCGGCCTCAAGTTTGGCTTGTTCAGCTTCGAGGGCAGCGATGGCATCGGGTAGGCCGTCAAGCTCCCGTTGTTCCTTATAACTTAATTTGACCTTTTTGGATATTGCTGTTGGTGTGACTGGTACTTTTGTGTCGGTTTTGCCGCTGTCTGTGCTGCCTTTGTGTTTGGCAGCAAAGGCTTGCTGTTGGGCGCGTTGTTGCAGATAGTCTTGATAGCCGCCGACATATTCTTCAATGCCGCCTTTGCCGTCAAACACCCATGTGGAGGTGACCACTTGATCAACAAACGCCCGATCGTGGCTAATCAGCAATAATGTGCCGCTATAGCTGACCAGCAGCTCTTCGAGCAACTCCAAGGTCACCATGTCCAGATCGTTGGTGGGTTCGTCGAGCACCAGTAAGTTGGAGGGTTTGAGCAGCAAACGTGCCAGCAACAAGCGATTGCGCTCACCCCCCGACAGTGCTTTGACCGGCGTCCGTGAGCGTTGTGGTGAAAACAAAAAGTCTTGCAAATAGCTCAGCACATGGCGGCGTTGCCCATTGATATCGACAAAATCCGAGCCGGCACTGACGTTTTCAAGGACGGTTTTTTCCAGATCCAACTGATTGCGCAATTGATCAAAATAAGCCACATCTAGCTGTGTGCCGACTTTGATGTCTCCAGTATGGTCTTGCTCACCAAGCAGTGCGCGAATCAAGGTGGTTTTGCCCACGCCGTTGTCGCCGATCAGGGCGATTTTGTCGCCACGAATCACCGTGGCCGAGAAGTCATTGACCAATACGCGATCATCAAACGCCAGACCCAAGTGCTCAATTTCAAACACCACTTTGCCAGAGCGCTGCGTGTCTTGCAGGGTGAGGTTGGCTTTGCCTTGTTGACTGCGGCGCGCTTGTGCTTCTTCACGCAGGGCTTTGAGGGCGCGCACGCGGCCTTCATTACGGGTACGACGGGCTTTGATGCCTTGGCGAATCCAGACTTCTTCTTCGGCCAGTTTTTTATCAAAGTTGGCGTTTTGCTTTTCTTCGGCTTCAAGCTGCTGCGCTTTAAGCTCCAAATAACGGGCATAGTTGCCGTCGTAGCTACGCAAGGTGCCGCGATCTAGCTCGACAATACGGGTGGATAAGCGATCAACAAAGGCACGGTCGTGGGAAATAAACAAGACGGTTAAGTTTGGCCAGCTCAGCAAAAACTGCTCCAGCCACTCAATGCTCTCGACATCCAAATGGTTGGTCGGTTCGTCGAGCAGCAACAGCTCAGGCTCAGTGAGCAAAGCGCGCGCCAGCAACACACGGCGTTTACGTCCACCGGATAGCTCCGACAAATCGGCATTGCCATCCAAGCCCATTTTGCCCAAGATGGTATCGACTTGGCGCTCGAGCGCCCAGCCATTTTCGTTGTCGAGTGCGGTTTGCAGGTCGCTCATGCGCTCGCAAGCCTTCATGTCACCCAGCGCACATTGTTCGCTAGCCTGATGATAGTCAACCAAGACTTGAGCAATACTGCCCGCGCCACCGGCGACAATATCGGCGACCCGACCGGTTGACATCGGCACGTCTTGCTCAAGCATCGCCACGCGCAGACCTTGTGGGCGCAGCACTTCGCCGCGATCTGGCAACAAATCCCCATTGATCAGCTTCAGCAGGGTTGATTTCCCCTCACCATTACGGCCGATAATACACACACGCTCGCCGCGCTCAAGGCTAAAGGCCGCGCCATCAAGCAGTGCGGGGCCACCAAAAGCCAGTTGAATGTCGCGTAGGGTGATTAAGGCCATAACGCCAGCCGTCCACAAATCAAAGAGGGCAAATGATGACGGATACTGTCCGCGAAAACCAGTCAATCCTGCCATTACAGGTGAGAATTGATGAGCTAGAAATCCGTGTCGCCTTTTTGGATGAATTGGTTGAAAGCCTGAATCGGGTGGTGGCACAGCAAGATTTACAATTGACGCAGCTACAACAACAATTTCAATTGTTGTATCGTCGGGTCGATCAGAGTTTAAGCCAACAAGATGGGGTCGAACCCTTCGATGTGCTGCATGACATTCCTCCGCACTATTAGCCCCAAAAGAGAACCAACATGACATTATTTGTCAGTGAGCTATGGCATTACCCGCTCAAATCGGCTCAAGGTGAGTCGTTGTCTGGCGCATCGTGGTCTGGTTTTGGTTTGGCAGATGATCGTCGTTGGGTGCTGATCGATCCAACCGGTCACTTTGTCAGTCAACGGAGCTGTGCGGCAATGGGGGCACTTGCCGCTCATGCACAAGACACCCGTTTGACGCTGACATGGCAAGGTCAGTCTGTGTTGGCACACGCATTGCCTGAGTTGCCCGTGATGGCTGAGGTGTGGGGTGATCACATTGCAGGGTGGGGCGTAGCACCAGCGGTTAATCAACAACTGAGTGATTGGCTTGGTCAACCTGTGCAGTTGGTCTACTGTCCTACGGATACGCGTCGGGCGGTCGATCCTCAGTACGCTGGTGATGGGCACTTCACCGCATTTTCTGATGGCTTTCCACTACTGGTCATCACCCAAGCCTCGCTCGATGAGCTATCGCGTTTGTGGGGGAGTACAGTCGATGTACGGCGTTTTCGTCCCAATCTGGTGATTGGTGGCGATTGTGTGCCATTTGCCGAAGATGACTGGCAGCAGTTGCAAGTGGGCGAGCTAATCTTGAGTTTGGTCAAACCTTGCTCACGCTGTGTGATTCCAAGCTTAGATCCCGATACGCACACCTCAACAGCAGGCTTTGCCCGCTTCTTGGCAACCCATCGTCGCCGCGCCGATGGCAAGGTGTATTTGGGACAAAATGCGATTGTTCATTCAGCACTTGCAGCCACACAGGGAGTCAGTCAGACTGATTTTGGACGAACACATGAGCAAGGATCTGCTCTGACTTTTACGAGTGGTCAGACCGTGCAGGTTCTGCGCTAAAACAATAGGGTGTCTTGCTATGCAAATTGAATATCATTTTGAGTTTCAAAATGCGCCCAAAGCGTTATTTAAAGTGGACTTGGAGCGCAAATATGATCCTCGGCGGATTGTGACTGCGCCAGAGTGGACAAAGTTGGGCTATCAACAATGCCAAAACTGCCCGCTCAATCCGGCACTCAATGGTCATTGTCCAGCTGCACTCGATGTCCATTCGATCTTAGGGCCGCTACAACCGATTGCGGCGCATAGTCGAATTGATGTGCGAGTGGTCACGCCGCAGCGTGAATATTTCAAAAAAGTCATGGTCGAAGAAGCCGTCCGCTCCTTGATGGGGCTGGTGATGGCCAGTAGCGCCTGTCCGGTGTTTGGCATGCTGCGTCCAGCTGCACGTCACCATTTGCCGTTTGCTTCGCCCGAAGAACAAACTTTGCGGATGGTGTCGTTTTATTTGATGCAGCAATATTTTAGTGTGCATGAAGGTAAAGCGCCGGATTGGGCGCTCACTCACCTGATTCGCCAGTTTAAAACCCTACAATTGGTCAATCACGCCTTTTGGCAGCGGATCAACGGCCATATTCAAAACGATGCAAATGCACGCGCACTCTTGAGTTTCTTTACGCTGTCGGGCAACCTGTCGGCATCTTTGGATCAACAGCTCGATCAGGTGTACGACCAATACTTTCGTAATGCCGACCAAGTGCGACGGAGTTTTCCATGAGTTCAACCGCCTTTTGGGTGATTGGCCTGATTATTTTGTTTCTAATCGGTTCAATTACAGGCTTAAGACTCAATCCGCGTGAAAAAGCCTTGGGGCAACTACGTGAGCGTGCACGCAAGATGGGATTGCATCCACGTCTGATTGCCGCACCCGATTGGATCGACCATCGGCGCACCAATGGCGAGCGTGGCGGGATGGTGGCGTTTTATCATGTCATCGTGCCACAAG
>CALFYA010000193.1 GCA_937952925.1 uncultured Moraxellaceae bacterium | reverse complement strand
ATTACTCACCCGTTCGCCACTAAACCCGAAGGTTCCGTTCGACTTGCATGTGTTAAGCCTGCCGCCAGCGTTCAATCTGAGCCATGATCAAACTCTTCAGTTTAAAATCATAGTGTCTTAAGGACACCAATCTGAATAACGACTTAAGGTCGTCAATCTTGGCTCATCGCTTAGCGAAAATCACTCAAAATGAACTTCTGAGAAATTTTTACCAATTCGATGATAATTTGTTCATCGATACCAGCAAAAATCCACACAAGTTGTTCTTCACAAGTTCTTAAAGATTCGAGATTAAGTTCGTCACTTCAATCTCTTCCGACCCAAACCACTCAACTTTCGTTTCGTGCTTCGCGTCGGTAGGTGAGCCATTCTACTAGAATTTTTCACCGTGTCAACACTTTTTTCAACTTTTTTTCGATCGATCATTTTATGATCACTACCGAAACGTTCGTTTACTTCGAGCGCCGAAGGCTTTTTCAAACCTTCTCAACTACTGCCTTCTTGCTGATTCAACTTTAAGCTATTCGCTTAAGTTGCTGTATTTACTACAGTTTTCAGCGTCTCAGCGCGTCGTCGTGGTGTGCATTATAGGGAAGTTTTTCGCCTGTGCAAGCGTTTTTTAAAAAAATCTCAAAAAAACCTATCGAGCGTCTGTTTTTTGCACGTTTTTGGCCGTTTCGGTGCTTTTTTAGGCGTTTTTCTGGTGTTTTAGCGACTTTTGTTTTTGGCAGGTAGGTAGAAGTTGAGGATTGGGGTGGCTAATGGCTGTAAAGATGCCGGAAAAGACAGCTCCAATCGAAAATAAGGCAGATCATCGGCTGGATTGTAGTAAACCAATCCATCAACCCGCTGTTGCTTGGGCGTCTTGGCTTGATAGGCGATGTAGTGTGGGCGTAGCCGGATGGTGTGAATGGGGGTGCTGGTGTTGGCGTAATACAGAAATTCCCCAGCTTTGGCGTCAGCAACGGCTTCTGGAAAGAAGACGCTGGCTTCGGCTAAGGCACAGCCCACACAAGCGCCTGTACTGTGATAACGCAAAAAGTAGTGTTGTTGTGGATCTTGGAATAGTAGAAGACTTGAGCCATTTGCCCCTACCCCTGCTTGGGTGAGCGTCCAGCCACGAGGAACCAGAATCCAGCCGTCTTGGTGGTAATAGGCTGCGAGTTGTGTGGCCAGTGCCGGTTTGATGGTGATGGGGAGGTGGAATTGATCGGGGGTGAACTGACTGATGCCTGATTCGGCATAGCCACTACTCATGCGCGTGGCATAGGCTGGTAGCTGATTGCCACCTTTGAGATGCAGCTGACCCACTAACGTGGATTTGGGGATGACTTGTTGGGTGCTAGATTGGATTTCTCCAATGGGAAAAATCGCTGTCGGTGCTGCCCAATCGATGGTGCAAAGCAGAAGTAAAGGTATAGAAATGAATAAGTGTTTCATGGGTGATCTCATGCTGTCCTCTACACCCGTTGTGGATGTAGAGGTGATGATCACAATTTAGGCGACAACGCTGACGCGGGCAATGGCTTTTTTACCAGCTTGAATGACGACGACTTGACCTTCACTCAAGGTAAAGCTGGCATCAATCACGTGACCGTCGACCTTGACTGCACCACGCGCCAAAGCGTCTTTGGCTTGTGCGGCATTTTTGGTGAGACCTGCGCGCGACACTACGCTAGTGATAAACAGTTGAGCTTGGCCTTCTAAAGACAGGGTCACTTCGGGCATGTCTTCGGGCAGTTCACCGTCGATGATGCGGTTGCCTGCACTTTTGTGGGCGTTGGCAGCAGCATCGGCGTTGTGAAAACGAGTGATCAATTCGATGGCGAGTTCACGCTTGATGTCTTGTGGGTTACGGCCTTGCTGCATTTGGGCGAGCAAGTCGTTGACCTCATCCATGCTGCGGAAGCTGAGCAATTCGAAGTAACGCGGAATCAAGCTATCGGGCATGGAGAGAATTTTTTGATACATGCTACCGGCGCTGTCATGTACGCCAATATAGTTGCCCAAGGATTTGGACATTTTTTGCACGCCGTCTAAACCTTCTAAGATCGGGACAGTGATGCACACTTGTGGCGCTTGACCGTAGCGGCTTTGTAGGGTGCGCCCCATTAGCAAGTTGAAGGTTTGATCGGTGCCACCCAATTCGACATCAGCATTGAGGGCGACCGAGTCGTAACCTTGTACGAGGGGATATAAAAATTCGTGGATGGCAATCGGCTGTTCTTCGCTAAAGCGTTTGCTAAAGTCGTTGCGCTCCATCATGCGCGAGACGGTTTGCTGACTGGCCAAGCGAATCATGTCGGCTGCCGACATTTGGTCAAACCATTGGCTGTTAAACACCACTTGGGTTTTGGCCGGATCTAAAATCTTAAAGACTTGCTCTTGGTAGCTTTTGGCGTTTTCGACCACTTGCTCACGGGTGAGCGGCGGACGGGTGGCACTTTTGCCGGTGGGGTCGCCGATCATACCCGTGTAGTCACCAATCAAAAAATACACCTCGTGGCCTAGCTCTTGGAAGGTGCGCAGCTTATTGATCAGGACGGTATGGCCAAAATGTAGATCGGGTGCGGTGGGATCAAAGCCTGCTTTGATGCGCAGCGGGCGGTTTTGTTCGAGTTTTTTCAGTAAGTCTTCCCGCGAAATAATGTCGCTAGTGCCGCGTTCGATCAGCGCAAGCTGCTCGGCTGCTGATAAAAATGTCGCCATGACGATCTCAACATTACAAAGTCAAATTGCGCGATATACTAACTTTTTTTTTGGCTTCTTGCAGGGATCGACCATGAACAACATCAGCCACGCACTGTATATCGGGGTGATGTCGGGGACGAGCCTTGACGCGATTGATCTGGTGGCGGTGTCGTTTGATCCACTACAACTGCATGCGAGTTTGACGGTCGATTTTCCGACCGATTTACGTGAGCAATTGTTGGCATTGACCCAATCTGGCGCCGATGAAATTGAGCGGATGGGTCGTGCGGAAGTGGCATATGCGCGTGTGGTGGCGGCAGGCATCAACCAACTGATTGAGCAACATCAGCTTGATCGCACTCAGATTGCTGCGATTGGTTGTCATGGGCAAACCATCCGGCACCGGCCACAAGCAGGATTTAGTTTGCAAATTGGTGATCCCAATCTGATCGTGGAGTTGACGGGTCTGCCTGTGGTGGCTGATTTTCGGCGGCGCGATGTGGCGGCTGGTGGTCAAGGCGCACCCCTTGTTCCCGCATTTCATCAAGCCATCTTGCAAGATGCGCAGATTCATCGGGTGATTCTCAATTTGGGTGGGATTGCCAATATTAGTGTGTTACCCGCCAATCAACCGGATGCGGTGTATGGGTTTGATACTGGCCCTGCCAATTTGTTGATGGACGCATGGTGCTTACGGCATACCGGACACAGCTTTGATCAAGATGGTGCTTGGGCGGCGCAAGGACAGGTGATTAAGCCGTTGCTCAACACCATGCTCACGCATCCGTATTTTGCGCATCCCCACCCCAAAAGTACCGGACGTGAAGACTTTCATGTGGGTTGGCTTAATGAGGTGTTGCAGCAGCAATCGGCCTATACCGCAGTTGATGTTCAGCGTACCTTGTTGCAATTGACCGCTCAAAGTGTGGCAGATGCAGTGGTACAGACGGGATTGGCTCAGGGTGAGCTGTGGTTGTGTGGTGGTGGTGCATTGAATCAGACGCTTTGGCAAGCTCTCTCGATGGCACTACCGACATGGCAACTCAAAAGCACCGCTGATGGCGGCCTTGCACCAACATGGGTGGAAGCCACTGCATTTGCGTGGTTGGCGAAGCGCCGCTTACAGCACCAGTCGGGCAACTTGCCGAGTGTGACGGGTGCTGTCGGTTATCGGATGCTCGGGGGGTTATATCTGCCTTGATCTGCATCGCTTAATGGCGATGCATTTGCTGATCAAGTTGGTTGAGACGCTGAATGGTATGGCGCGTGGCATGCATCACATGGCCAAGCAGCACGGTTGGTGATGTGACAATCACCAACACCATTGGGTGATGGGGGGCAGGAATGGCACTGATCAGTGCTTTGCCATTTTCGGCTTCTAAGGTGAGTGACTGACAGCCATTTAAGTCAATTTCACCTAAGAATGCTTCAACCAATGCCAAGATCGAGCTACTGACAGCGGCCATCTTACCGCCTTCTAGCGAACTGCGCTTATACACCGAAACCAACTCAAATCCGTCGGTTGATGAGAGCAATACACTGTCAATACCAGGGACTGCCATCATCAAATCACGGATTTGATGACGTGCAGCATCAATAAAAGTGGGAGACGGTGCCCGACGTCCTGTCGATGACATAGCGTTCATCTTCAATTCCTATATTAAGAGCCCATAGAACCCAATTGTGCCTCCAAGGAAGCAATCATGGTTTCGATTAACAACAACACATCTTCACGCTGACGCGCATCAATAAAGAACAAGGGATAGGTACGACCTTGCTGATGCAACCAATCCCGATAAATGGAGGTGGGGCGATCTGGACGCTGGTCGATGTGCGTGACCCCAATAATCAGGTTATCTGATGTTTTGCCAAATGCCTCGATATATATGGACAAATCTGTGAGCGGATTTTGCGCTGTATGATCGACCAAGATGATCACGCCAAGTGAGCCTTTGGCAATAATTGGCCACAAAAAACTAAAACGGGTCTGTCCGGGTGTCCCGTACAAACCAATTCGAGTCTCGGCATCTAAGCTGATTTCACCATAGTCGATGCCTACGGTGGTCAATAGCTTACTATGAGCCGCATCATCAGTGTTGAAGGCCTCAGTCGAGAGTACTTTGATCTCAGACAACGATGAAATGGCCTGAGATTTGCCTGCCCCCATCGCACCGCCAAAGACGATTTTGTGACGCTGCATACCTTACTTCCTTGCATTGGTGACGGACTGATCCACCAATGGTACTTATAAACCAAACTGATTGCGTAATTTGGATAACAATCCTCGCCAGCCTGCCGATTCTTTTACAGGATTGGGCTGTTGTGCAATGACAATTTGTTCCTCTGGCACTGTTTCGGCCAAACCTGCGGCAATCAGTGCGGATGCAAAGTGCTGAACTCGTGATAACGGCATTTTGGTATGTTCAGCCACTTGATGAATACTACTACTTTGTTGTTGCAAATAGGCAGACATGCGTAGCACATCCCGACGATCTTGATCAGCAGCAGGCTGTGGCCATGACAATAAGCGCACATGATCTGCAGGCGAGACCAACGAGGCATAAAATGGCGAATGCCAGACGGTTTGCCAGAGCCATTGACGCAAATCCATCGGCATCGTATGCACATCCTGCAAATCACGACGGGTCGAATGGGTTAAACCTAAGGTATGGTCGATGGTGACATGATTGCGACGATCATCTACTGTCCAAAATAGCTCTTGATTGGTATCGGCAATACCGACCACCCCGCGTGCATCAATTAATTTGACCATGCCAAGTGTCTTACTGTGTAAACGCTCAAACAAATGACGATCAGGCGTTACCGCTGTCACCCGAGGTGCTGTATCGATGGCAGCTGCTGTGGCAACAGGCTCCGCCTGTAATAATTTGTCTTGCACCCACGCACTCAACTCGTCAATACGACTAATCGGTAAGTGTAAGGTGTCATCAATTAGTTTACCTTCACAGCCACTATTGCGTGCAATTTTCAGCACTGGAACGGGGCGATACGACAGAATCTTTTGTATACTACGCGCTTGCACAAAATCGGTATCAATAATCAATAAATCCAATTCTGGCTCAGCCATATTTGCCCAATTAATGTCTTGGCTTTCTGGGATAATATGACGGACATGTTGGCGTAAGGCTACCATATTGGCAACACTCAGCCCCACAATAGCAATATTGAGGATAGATTTAGGGTTAGCTGACATTTTTGAACCTCCTGTTCTATTATGCCTGTATAACAGAATGCAGGTTTTGTATATGACAGGCAAATCAGCTGGCAGCTGGCGGATCAACGATCCGCCGTACTGCCGAGTATCGACGACGGTGAATTAGGAGAAATCGAGTTCTTTCTCGAAGCTTTTGAGTTCGTGACGCGACATCGCCAAGTTGGATTTGGCACGATCAAGTACCAAATACAAAAACAGCTTGTCATTGCGGTCGAGTGGACGAATCAGGTGGTACTGCTTGCCCAAGGTGATCAGGATGTCTTCAATGGTGTCGTTGAGACGCAAAGCACCTGCCACCTTACGCTTGGCGCGGACGACTTCAGTGTTACCTGCAGCAGCCAGCTCCAAATCGATGCTCCCACCGCCTACTGCTGCCAAAGCCAGACCGCTATCACCGTCAACCAGTGCTGCTGCCACGAAACCGTCAATACTGGTTAATGGATCCAGTGATAATTTTGCCATGATGTTGCTCCTTGCAATCGTTTTTTGCAAAATATGTCGTGGGATGATCAGGAATAAAACATTTTTATAACCCCAATGAACCACTGACAACCGTTTGTCTTTCAGTTATGGCAGCACATCGGAATAGATGTTTTCAATAGACCAGTTTTAAACACGCTTAAGATTTTAGGCAGCATTTGCCCACGTTCCCTGCGCCTTTCACTAGCTCATTCTCTGATTCCCATGGTTAATTTAATGGCATTTATTTCGAGGGTCAATCAGATTTACTTAATTCCTCTAAAAAAAATGCATCTTTTTATTTAAGCTGTTATTGTCAATTTTGATTAAAAATATATTTAATGTACACCTTTATCATTATGGGTTCGTCCAAAAACAAAATGAAAAAAGGGCTTGATTAGCCCTTTTATTATTTAGTTTTTTTAAATAGAAAACGAGGAACCACAGCCACATGTGGTGGTTGCATTAGGATTTTTAACAATAAAGCGAGAGCCTTCAAGACCTTCTAAATAATCAACTTCAGAACCAACAAGATATTGATAACTCAAGGAATCGACCAACATTGCGACATCGCCATTGTCGAAGCGAGCATCGTCGTCATTGGCTGCATCGGCAAAGGTAAAGCCGTAGGAGAAGCCCGAACAGCCACCACCGGTGACGTAGACCCGTAACATCAGGGCGTTATTGTCTTCCCCTTCACGCAGCTGGCGAACCTTGTGAGCCGCACGATCGGTCAAAATTAATGCAGGTGCATTCATGACAACCTCCTCTCATCTTTGGGCTGATTTTGCAACGATAGCATGCCACAAAGATGGAGGGGCTGCATGTGAGTTTCAAGCCCTATGCTTTTATTCGTCGTTGAGACTGCACTCGTAATGGCTTGGCGTGATTTTACAACGGACTTTTTTGAGCAGGCTCATCATTTTGGGGTGATAAAAGCCTTCTTTGGTCATGTCCATGCGTGCTTCACGCATCAGTTTGACATAGCCCACTTTGTCTACATCGGGAATGTCCATCCAATATTTGGGATCGATTTCTTTTTCGGTGTCATCGACAAATTGATAGGCAGGCGCCAGCTGAGTTGCGGCATATTCACGCACCAACTGCCCCATGCCATCGGGGAAGCGGTTGCGGTGCATCATCATCACGCCCGTCACTTGGATCAGGGGGAAGCGAACAATGGCTCCTTTGATTTTGCCGGTGTTGTTGTCGGTCATGCCTTTGTACAGTTCAAAGGGATTAAAAATGATGGCGGGCCCTGCCATGATATCGACTTGTCCATTGTTGAATTTGCCTGCAATCGAGGACAAATCAACTGATACGGGCTGGGCACCGACGCGCTGTACCATTTTGGCTTGTGATTTGTCGAAATCAAGCACGGCGACTTTTTTGCCTGCGGCTTTGGCTAGACTGTTGATGGCACGGTCACGCACCATGATATAGGCTGCACCGAGTGGAATAATACCAGTGATTTCAAAATCTTTGTTGACCATGTACTCGCCCATTTCAGGCTTGGCCAACAACTGGATGACTTCGGTTAAATGTTGATAGGACGGCACAGCACCAATCGCATCAAGGCTGCCGACAAAATGATTGAATTGACGAGCGCGCAAATTGCTCATGGCAATCCCATCGCATTTTTTGATTTTGAAGTCTTCAGCGGCGACACGCTCGTCGGTATAGACGCGAAAATATACGTCGGTGCTGGCTTGGCGTTTGAGTTTGCGTGAAGCCAAATCAATTTTGAATTGGGTGGGGGAAATCATTTTGAGATTGAAATCAATCCCAATCTCTTGCGCCATTTTGGTGTATTTGGGCAGCTCAGACAGATAGCTCCGCGCATACTGAAAGCCTTTGCCATTGATACCATCGGGAGAATACAGGCACAAGGTGACTTCTTTGGGGATTTTTGTCCATGTGGCCGGTTTGTCGAGTAAGGCTTGAGTACGCTTGAGCAAATCGCTGCTGGGTGCAGCAAGCGTAGGAGCTGCACTCGGAGCGGCCACGACGCTGGTGGTGCAGACGGCAGACAGCAGTCCTGCCGCGATGAGGGTACGCCAATTCATGTTGTTCATCCTGAATCTTGTCAAAAAAAAGGCCATGCAAGCATGGCCTTGGTTGGATTATTCGTCGGTCATACTACATTCGTAGTTGGTCGGTTCAAATTTACAGCGGACTTTTTTGAGTAAAGACAACATGCGTTTGTCGTAAAGCCCTTCATTCATCAAGTCGATGCGCGATTCACGCATCAGTTTGATATAGCCAGCTTTGTCGGCATCTGGCACATCCATCCAATACTGTGCAGGAACATCGGCTTCAGACTTGGCCACATATTTGTAGGCGGTCTCAACTTGGCTATAGACGTACTCACGCAGCTTTTGGTTGACCGCTGGATCATCAAATTTTTGGCGATTGACAATCAAGGCTGCGGTGACTTGTAGCAAGGGGAAACGAATCACCGCGCCTTTGGCTTTACCCTGCTCGTCAGTCATGCCTTTAAACAGTTCAAGCGGTTTAAAAATCACCGCAGGCCCTGCCATGATATCGACCTGACCATTGTTGAATTTGCCCGACATGGTGGACAGGTCGATGGAGACGGGCTGACCCCCAATCCGCTGTACCATTTTGATTTGTGATTTATCAAAGTCGAGGACGGCGATTTTTTTGCCTGCGGCTTTGGCCAAGGTGTTGATGCTGCGATCACGCACCATAATATAAGCAGCACCCAGTGGGATCATGCCAACCACTTCGTAGTTGCCGTTGATCATGTATTTGGACATTTCGGGCTTGGTCAGGGTTTGCAAAACAGCACTCAAGTGCTTGTAGCTGGGGACTGAACCGAGAGAGTCTAGCGAGCCAGTAAAGTTGTTGAATTGCTTGGCACGCAAGTTACTCATCGCGGCACCATCACAAATACCTGCTTTGAAGTCTTCAGCCACTACTTGCTCGTTGGTATACACCTTCAGCTCAACAGGTTTTTTGAGGCCAAAGGTCGGCAGTTTGAGCACATAATCTTTGGCGTAGGCGTAGGCATCACCACGCGTACCGAGTGGATCGTAAATGCATAAACTCAATTTGTCGCTGGCTTGCGCGGTTGTTGCAGCAAGTGCAAGTGCGAAAGCACCCCATACTTTGTTGTTCATACCAACTCCACTGGACGTATACAGGCTAGACCGACCTGATCTTTGAAATGACGCATATCACATGCGTAGACACGTTGTACCTTACGCAATGCGTGGCGTATACACTATGACTGATCCGACTTTTTGCATCCGGCATTTTAGTCAATAAAAAGCCCAGCGCTAGGGCTGGGCTTTGGAGATCAAACGGCCGATTATTCGTCGTTGAGCGCACACTCAAAGCTTGAAGAGTCTTGCTGGCAACGCACTTTCTTCAGCAAGGACATCATTTTTTTGTTGTAGATGCCTTCTTTGGTCAGGTCGATACGCGATTCACGCATCAGCTTGACATAGCCGATTTTGTCGTTGGCAGGAATGTCCATCCAGAATTTGGCTGGGATTTCTGCTTCGGTTTTCTTGATGCTGCTCATGGCACGTGGCACTTGGGTCGCGACCCACTCACGGCTCTTTTGACCATAACCTTCTGGGAACTTGCTCTTACGCACAATCACGTTACCGGTGATTTGAGCAATCGGGAAACGAACCACAGCGCCTTTGGTACCCAAACCTTTATGCAGTTCGAGTGGTTTGAAGGCAATGGCTGGTGCACCGATAATGTCGACCTGACCGTTGTTGAACTTACCACCGAAAGTGGTCACGTCCGCGGAAACAGGTTGTGCACCGACTTTTTGCACCAATTTGGCTTGGGCCTTGTCGTAGTCCAGTACTGCGATTTTCTTACCAGCCGCTTTGGCCAAGGTGTTGATCGAACGATCATTGACCAGCAAGAATGCCGAACCCAATGGTACAACCCCTGCAATTTCGTAATCGCCTTTGACCATGTCACCCGCAAGTTTGGGGCTAGCCAACAGACCCATGACCGATTGAGCAGCTTGGTTGCTTGGCAGTGCACCAATAGCATCAATTGAACCTGTAAAGTCGTTGAATTGACGACCACGCATACCTGTAATGCTGACAGCGTCACATTGACCGGCCTTAAAGTCTTCTGCTGCAACACGCTCATCGGTGTAAGGCTTCAAGGTGATTTTTGCACCCCAACCATTGGCAGCGAGGGCGTAGTCTTTCATCATGGCATAGCTATCACCAGCAGTACCGAGCAAGTCAAATACACAAATCACTTGTGCTTGAGCTGGGCTGGTCATTGCGATTGTGGCAGCAGCCATCGCCATGGCAATTTTATTTTTCATCATCATCATCCTAACTGTCGACGGAGGAAGAAAGAGGGTCGCTTGGTAGCGTGCATTCTAGCGAACAATGTGACGAAGCCAAAGGGCTTTTACAAGATAATCGTCTGGAAATCTGGTTAATTCGTGCAAATATCTGCACCGATTCTGCACGATAAAAATTCTGGTTCATTTTGGATAAAGTATTCGTGTATAAATGCAGCAACAACACATTATTGATGATTTTTTAACCCATTTAACATAAATTCAAAAACAAAATAATTGTGATTTTTGCACCAAGATTGCATTTTGTGAAAATGAACACGGTAAAATTTGCGCCTTTGATCTCACCCCCTATAGGCCGCACATGATCCAACTGCAAAACTTAGCCATTCGTCGCGGTGGTCGCTTGTTGTTTGAAAAAGCCACCATGCAATTGCACCCCGGCTGGAAAATTGGTTTGACTGGTGTGAATGGTGCAGGTAAATCAACCTTGTTTGCGGCCTTGCTCGGCAATGGCGTGACTGCTGATGCGGGTAGTCTGACCCGTCCATCGACATGGACGGTGGCACATATGGCGCAGGAGGTGGAAAGCCAAGACACCCCTGCCCTTGATTTTGTGCTGTCTGGCGATGAAGAGTGGTGGTCGATTAATCAGGCGATTGAGCAAGATACCGGTGAGTTGTCTGATCATGATCTGGCCCATTTGCATGGGCGTTTTGGTGAGATTGATGGCTATACCGCACCAGCGCGTGCGGCACAGATGATGGCGGGTTTGGGCTTTCGGGCGAGTCAACAGCAATTGCCAGTGTCGAGTTTTTCGGGCGGTTGGCGGATGCGGCTCAACCTTGCACGTACACTCATGAGCCGTTCGGATTTGCTGCTGCTCGATGAGCCAACCAACCACTTGGATCTTGATGCGATTTTGTGGCTAGAAGATTGGCTCAATCAATATGAAGGCACGCTGGTGTTGATTTCCCATGATCGGGATTTTTTGGATGCGATTACCGATCATATTATTCATATCGAAGGCGGTCAGGTCATTTTATATACAGGCAATTATTCGACCTTCGAAACCACCCGTGCCGAGCGTTTGGCACAGCAACAACAGGCGTTTGAAAAACAAGAAGCCACCCGCGCCCATTTGCAAAAGTATATTGACCGATTCAAGGCGCAAGCGACGCGTGCGCGCCAAGCGCAAAGCCGGATTAAACAGTTGGAGCGGATGCAAGCCCTCGCCCCTGCCCATGTCGATACGCCGTTTACCTTTAGTTTCCGTGAGCCGACACGGATGTCGTCACCACTGCTGCGTTTGGATCATGCCACCGCAGGCTATGTGGATAAGCCGATCGTCAACAACGTCCAATTGCAGATCACGCCCGATAGCCGTATTGGGTTGCTTGGCATGAATGGCGCGGGCAAATCGACCTTGATTAAAACCTTGGTGGGGGCATTGCCGTTGCTCGGTGGTGAGCGTCAATCCAGCGAGCATCTCAACTTGGGCTATTTTGCTCAGCATCAAATGGATGCTTTGGATGGTCGGGATAGCCCAATGCAAGCGCTGTCACGCTTGGCTGAGCACAAAGTCCATGAAGCGACCTTGCGGGCATTTTTGGGTGGCTTTGGTTTTAGTGGCGAGCGGATGGATACGCCCTGTGAGAGCTTTTCGGGCGGTGAGCGTGCACGGCTGGCGCTTGCGTTGATTGTGTGGAATCGCCCCAATGTGCTGATCTTGGACGAACCGACCAACCATTTGGATCTGGATATGCGCCATGCCTTGAGTATGGCACTGCAAGATTTTGAAGGTGCGGTGGTGTTGGTGTCGCACGAACGCCAACTGATTGCCAGTGTGTGTGATGAGCTGTGGGTGGTGCATGATGGCGTGTGCCAACCGTTTGCTGGTGATTTGGTCGATTATGCCGATTGGCTACGCCAGACCCGTGCCGAGCTTGAGCAACGTGATCGGCTAGCGGCGCAGCAAGCCAAAGAGCAGGCCAAACAGCAAGCCGCCAAAGCTGCTGCTACCCCTGCCCCTGTGGCGAAACCCGCGCCAACGCCGGTGACATCTGCTGCTGACAAACCCGTCGTGGACAAAGAGCAAGCGCGTAAACTTGCCGCCCAGAAACGTGAGCAACTACGCCCCTTACGCAAACAAGTCGAGCAGCTTGAGCAAGACAATCACAAAGCAGCACAGCGTCTAGCCAAAATTGAAGAGCAACTTGCCGATCAAAGCTTGTATGAGGCGGCGCGTAAAAGCGATTTGCTCAAGCTGATGGATGAGCAACAACAACTCAAGTCAGCCGTGGCTGAGCGTGATGATCAGTTGCTTGAGCTGATGATGCAGCTTGAGGCGGCTGAAGCTGAGTAAGCGCTGGGGTGATTGGCAAACCCGCCCTGACCTGATGGTTGGGGCTTTTTTGTTTCACGTGAAACATACAATCCTCTCGTTATCTCCCTCCTAAACATTATCTAAAGGACTTCTGACACCTAAGCCACCGCGATTAAGCACATGCGTATAAATCATGGTGGTTTTCACGTCTGCATGACCCAATAGCTCTTGCACCGTGCGAATATCATAGCCTGAGCGTAAAAGCTGAGTGGCAAAGCTGTGTCTGAGCGTGTGCAGTGTCGCAAACTTTGTAATTTCTGCTTTTTGTACCGCCAACTTAAACGCACGTTGCAAGCCTTGAGGATAAATATGATGCCGCCGAATAATTTTGCTACGAGGATCTGCCGATTCGTTTTCAGCAGGGAACACCCAAAACCAAGGCCAACTCACGTTCGCCTGTGGATATTTCTTCTCAATAGCGTAGGGTAGAAAAACACCTTTTTTGTCTTCTCGACGATCTTTTGCAAAGAAAAACTTTGCAGTGACTATTTGTTGTCGCAGTTGATCTTTGAGACTATTTGGAAGGATTGTTACTCGATCTTTATCACCTTTGCCCTGATGAATGGTAATTTCGTATAGCTCAAAGTCAATATCTTTGATACGTAACTGTAAAAGCTCTGTCAGGCGCATTCCTGTGCCATACAGGAGTTTTGCCATCAGTAAATGAACTCCGGATAGATGAGAGAAGATGTTTTGAATTTCACTATGTGTCAATGCAATCGGTAAGCGTTTAGGTTTGGCTGGCCGATCAAGCTGGTCTAGCCAAGGCAGCTCAACCAGTAACACTTCTTTATACAAAAAAAGCAGTGCTGATAAAGCTTGCTGATGGGTTGACTGGGAGACGTTGCCGATATTGACGAGATGTGACAAATAAGATTCTACTTCTGTGCGTCCCATATCGCGTGGATGACGCATTTTGTGGAAGATGACATAGCGTTTAATCCAACCACAGTAGGCTTGTTCGGTGCGGTAGCTCATATGCTTGTATCGGATACGTTCTCTAACTAAATCAAGTAGTTTTGGCTTCACTATAGACGGCTGCACGGACATAAAAAACCTTTGATGAGACATCCTTCATATGCTATAAGATCGCTGTGAGCGATGCAATTTTTATTGACTGTTTTTTATACAGATCACCGAATTATGCATCATGTTTTTGGGTGCTTATTTGTCATGGTGACACATAAGCGTAGTTAGAGTTTTTTTGTTGTTGATAATTAGCCGTTGCTCTAAAGGAAGATTATTGTGATAAAAGAATTTGTGATTTTTTCTTCAATTTTATTTTCTTGTTCATCATTCGCTCAATTAAATTGTATGGAGCCTAATAAGCTACCAAAAAACTACACTTGCGCTGTTTTAGGTAGTGGTGAAGAACAAACTTTAATAAACTGTGACAAAGCGGTAAGTACACCAGAACTTGAGCAATGTGCTGAATCACAAATGCAAAGAACTGAGGATAAGTTAAACAACGTCTATAAAAAAGAAATGAAGTCTTATCAGCAACCTGATGATGAATATATGAAATATTCAGAAATGAAAAAAGCATTATTGGAAGCGCAAAGAGCGTGGATTAAATTTCGTGAAGCCGATTGTCAATTCGTAGACATTAGCTATCAAGGCGGTCGTGAACATAATATAGGGTATATAAACTGCCTAGAAAGTCATGCATTATACCGAATTAAACAATTACAACAGGTAGGTCGATAATGCTCAATTCCTACACTCTAACTTCAGCGTCAAGTGCGACAAGCACCCAGCCGATTATTGTGTATTTTTTTATGACACTGAGGTAATCTCAGTTGTTGATTTTGCTGTGGGTGCTTGCGCCTTACGCG
>CALFYA010000192.1 GCA_937952925.1 uncultured Moraxellaceae bacterium | reverse complement strand
GGCAAGACTGCAAAACTCAAATGCAGCATCTGATCGAGCAGCTCGGCAAAATTGATGCAACAGTACAAATGGTCGAGCCTGACCAAGGACAGCGACACGAACGTTTGGCTGAAGTCGAACGCCAAATTGCCCGTTTGGGCGAGCTCAACTTGGCAGCGCCCGCAGCCCTCGCAGAGATCACTGCGCGGTATGACGAATTGCAGCATCAAATCCAAGACTTAGAATCGACGATCAGCCAGCTTGAGCAGGCCATGCGCACCATTGACCAAGAAACGCGCAGCCTGTTTATGAGCACGTTTGATCGGGTCAATGCCGAGCTACAGGTGTTGTTTCCCAAAGTGTTTGGCGGTGGGCAAGCCAGCCTGACTTTGGAGGAAGGCTGGCAGTCGGGTGTGCGCCTGATGGCACAGCCACCAGGTAAGAAAAATAGCAGTATTGCCCTACTATCTGGTGGCGAGAAAGCCCTAACCGCTTTAGCATTGGTGTTCGCCATTTTCCGCCTCAATCCAGCACCATTTTGCTTGCTCGATGAGGTGGATGCGCCACTTGATGATGCCAACGTGCAACGATTTTGCAATTTGGTACAAGAGCTGTCGGCACAGGTACAGTTTATTTACATCAGCCACAACAAATTGGCGATGATGATGGCGCATGATTTATTGGGTGTGACCATGCCAGAGGCGGGAGTATCGCGTTTGGTGTCGGTCAATATTGAACAAGCCGCCGCGTTTGGCGTCGCACAGGAGTAATCCGTCATGGATCTGTTGTTTATACTGGGTGTCGCGATGGCTGTGCTGATGATCAGCGCGGGACTGTTTTTGATTGTGCGCAAACCCAAGCCGCAACTGAGCGATGCGCAAGCACCATTGCCCGAAGTTCCCGCAGGTTTGCAGCCCCCTGTCGTCCCCCGTGATCAACGTCCGGCGTATCAGGTGGGCGAGAGCACCCCTCAGCCAGAGATGGTGCAAGACATGGCGGCTGATGCGGTGCCACTGATGCCCAGCCCAACGCCAACCCCCACCGCAGCCGATTTTTTTGATGATGTGAAAATCAGTGCCAATCGGGATATCCCGACCATGGATGATGTGTCTGAGCCGACCGTGCGTCCTGCCCAAGAGCATCGCCCTGTCACGCCTGTCACCGAATCTTTGGATAGTATGTTGAGCGAGCTAGACGAAGCGACCGCCAAGCTCTCACCGCCCGTCGAATGCGCTCAAGTGGATGATTGGGATGGTGAAACTGATCTGATTGATGCGCACCTTGACGATCAAGCGCGCCGTGATGAAAGCAGTGTGTTGGCGCAAGCGCAGCAAATTATTGCCTTATATTTGTTGCCACCAGTGGGTCGTACCTTAGCCGGTGAGCGGGTACTGCATTTGCTACGTCAATATGGCCTTCGCTTTGGTGAGATGTCGCTGTTTCACCGCTTTGAAGAATCTGACGGTCGCGGCGAGCTGATGTTTAGTGTGCTCAAATACACCAGTGAAGGCCCTGCGGGTTTTGATCTTGAAACCATTGAGCAAGAAAAAATCGAAGGCTTGGCGTTTTTCTTGGCGCTGCCGAGTGCCAAACCGGTACACGGTTTTGACATGATGAACAGCATCTCCAATTTGCTGTCGCGTGATCTCAACTCCGAAGTCTATGATGAGCAAATGAATCCGCTGACCAAACAATTGCGTGAGCATTATCGCCATCAAGTGCTGGAATTTCGCCCGAGTGCCTGATTGGGTGAGCAAGATTGTATAGGCTGGGCATTTGCCCAGCTTTTTTGCAAAAGCGCACGCCACAACTCGACTCAGTCCTGCAAACCAGATAGTCGTTTTTACCTCGTTCACGTTATCATGCCGCCAGCGTTTTTGATCACAGGCAATAGGCATGACCACCGCAGATCTGTTTGCAGACCTCACAGACGAAACCCCCACATCCAAGCCAAGCACCGCCGATGCTGCGGTCGTCGCACAGATGCGCCAACTGATCCGCCTGATTGGTCAACACAACCACGCCTATTATGTGATGGACGCGCCACAGATCAGCGATAGCGAATATGACCATCTGTTTCATGGCCTCAAAGCCTTGGAGCAAGCCCATCCCCACCTGATCCAGCCCGATACCCCCACGCAAAAAGTCGGTGGCGAAGCCCTCGGTCAATTTGCCAGCATCACCCATACTGTACCGATGCTGTCGCTCGGCAATATTTTTGATTACGATGACTTGGTCGCCTTTGATCAGCGCATTCGTGATCGACTGCCCAACCAAACCATCCACTACGAACTCGAACTCAAACTCGATGGCCTTGCGGTGTCACTGATTTATCAGGATGGCAAACTGACTCAAGCGGTGACCCGTGGCGACGGTGAAACCGGCGAAGACATTACCCACAACGCCCTCACCATCCGAAATTTGCCCAAAGTGTTGAGCGGTGAAGCAGTGCCTGCGCTGCTTGAAGTGCGTGGTGAAGTATTGATGCCCAAAAGTGGCTTTGAAAAGCTCAACCGCGAGGCGGCAGCGCGCGGTGACAAAACCTTTGCCAATCCGCGTAACGCTGCTGCGGGTAGCCTGCGCCAGCTCGATCCCAATATTGCCGCTGCACGTCCGTTGGCGTTTTATGCCTACTCGATTGCACAAAGTGAGCCTGATCATGGGCAAGACACCCAATCGGCGAGCCTTAAATGGCTGGAATCTCTCGGTTTTAGCATTGCCGAACGTCAGTTTGTGGTGGAAGGCGTGGCAGAAGTGCAGCGGGTCTATGAGCAGATCCAAACCGAACGACCTGACTTGTTGGTGGAAATCGACGGCATGGTGGTCAAGGTCGATAGTCTACGCCAACAAAAACAACTGGGCTTTTTGAGCCGCGAACCGCGCTGGGCAACCGCCTACAAGTTTCCTGCCCAAGCCGCCTTGACGGTGGTCGAGCAGATCGACTGGCAAGTCGGACGCACCGGCACACTCACCCCTGTGGCGCGCCTCAAGCCCGTATCAGTCGGGGGCGTCACGGTCAGCAACGTGACGTTGCACAATATTGGTGAGATTTATCGGCTGGATGTACGGCTTGGCGATACGGTCAGTGTGCACCGTGCTGGGGATGTAATCCCCAAAGTGGAAAAAGTCTGGCTGGAATTTCGCCCCGATGCAGTCAAAGCCAACGACCAACACGTCAAACTGCCCACAGCCTGTCCGGTCTGTCAGTCGCCGGTGGTGATGCCTGAAGGCGAAGCCTTGGCGCGTTGTAGTGGCGGGCTGTATTGTCCGGCGCAGCGCATTGAAGCGATTCGGCATTTTGTGTCGCGTAAAGCGATGGACATCGAAGGTCTAGGCGACCGTTGGGTTGAAGCACTGCAAAACATTGGCTTACTCAACAATGTCGCCGATATTTACCATTTACATGAGCACCGCGAGCAGTTGCTTGGCCTTGAAAAAATGGGTGAAAAATCGGTGCAAAACCTGCTCGATGCGATTGAGAACAGCAAAGACAGCACCTTGCCGCGGATCATTTATGCGCTCGGGATTCGTGGCGTGGGCGAAACCACTGCGCGCATGCTCGCCGATACCTTCCAAACCCTAGACGCCTTGATGGCGGCTGATCTTGATGCGCTGCAAAAAACGCCGGATGTGGGGCAGACCACCGCCGCATGGATCGTCGATTTTTTCCGTGCCAGCCATAACCGTGAAGTGCTAGATCGCTTGATTGCTGTGGGTGTGCACTATCCACCGCCTGCGCCACGTACTCGTCAGCCGCTCACCGGCGAGAGTTGGGTGATTACCGGCACGCTCTCTGGCCTCAGCCGTGAGCAAGCCACCCAAATTTTGCAAGAACTGGGCGCACGCGTATCGGGCAGTGTGTCGGCCAAGACCAAAGCGGTGGTGGCTGGTGAAAAAGCAGGCTCTAAGCTTGAAAAGGCCGAAAAACTGGGCGTGACCGTGATGAGTGAGGCGGAATTTTTGGCCTTTGTGGAAGGGCATGGGGTGGATGTGCGGGTGTATTTGGAGTAGATTTTCAGGGCTTGAAAAAATGGTGATCATTTTTATAGAATCAGGTATGCAAGTGAGCATACCTGATTCTATTACATCCCCATCAGCAGACATCTCCAAATCTAGTGCTGGTCACAACACGATGATAGGGCTTGATCTTCAAAGACTTTTCCGATTTATGTGCGCTCTAATTCATATAAGTATCGCTTGTAAGAGTGCATACCCCCTCGATCAGGAAATACCAAAATTTCGCGATAGCCTTGCCATGCGGTAGTATTTTCGGCGACAAGCAACAAGTTTGGTAGCGTTTTACTGCGGCGTGCAATTTTATCAAGTAAACCTCCAGCACCAAAGCGATCATAATTCCCACCAAAACCATGATCTTGCAAAACGACTGCAAAGGGCGCTTGAATACTGTCAGTTTGGCAAAATAAGGCGTCGTAGCTAGCGATGCCGTCTGCACCCAAAAATAAAATCGCCAAACGTGGAGCACCATACTGATCATCCAAGTCTGGATCTCGCTCCAAAATCTCCAAAAATGCATACGGTGTTTGATCAGCGAAAGCCATCGGGTCAGATTTAATCTCAGATGGCTGAATGTGTGGTACAAACCCACGGGGACTTAGTTGTTGTTGACTGATTTCCAGTCGAGCCAACGTGTGATAACCACGGAAACGGTGAGCTGACCGATCTAATGTTTCCTGTACATTTATTGCTGATATACCATAGTCCACATAAACAAAACAGTGTGCTGCATGGGTTGAACCAAATAGTTTTACCGGCTGTCCATCTGTGCCCGAGCCTGGGTAATAGACGATACGTGATGAAAAAAATGCCGTGCGATCAAAAACCGAGTCTGGTTTAAACTCGGCCAGCCAGCAAGGAAGCGGTTCTTGATAAAATGTCAGCGCTTCATAAACAGTCATGTTGATTCCTCAATCAAGATGGGTGGTCGGTGTTGGTTGATACAGCTGTGCGGCTTCGGACAGTCTTTTTTGAAGATGTTGTCGCAGCTCAACAGGCTCTAAGACTTCCAGATGGTTGGCTCGTGCCAAAATCCACCATTCGAGCGCCCATGTCCAATCAGCAGTGGCTGATAGAATTGGGGCTTGAGAAGTACCATCATCAATCTGTTGGTCAACAAACTGATGCTCGGATAAATATAAATGAAGGTAAGGCCTTAAAATTCGCAGCTTGAGCTGGATTTTTCTTTGATAACCAAACTCAAAGATATGGTTCTGCCTTAATTTGTTGATGGCGTCTTTGATATCTTCTTTTGAAGGACGGTTTGGTTTTGTATAATCGGAATCTTCAACAGATTTGATACGATGAATCGCAAAAAATCGGTGATTGGTTAATGTGTGATCTGTCATCGCACATAAATAAGCAGTATCTCCACGATAAAGTATACATATCGGAATGACCCGATAGGTTGTTTGATTCTGATAATTAAATTGTAACCATGCCCGATCTTCAACACATTTTAAAATGTGGTTATAAATATCGGAGTCTACTTGTGGATGCTGAAGCTCAAGATTGTCAGAAAGCCATACGATAGGCGCAGACGAGTTTGATTTTAAGTTTTTCAAGATAGTATCTAAACCAAAAATATAGGGGATTGGTTGATCGCTCTGACCAATCAATTCTAACAGTTGCGTATGTGTTTTTTTAAACCACTTTTGATAACCATCTTTATCTTCTATATGTGAGACGCCAAATAATTCACGTTGCTCTAGTCGCTGGAGACAGCGACGTACCTTTTGCTGACGGTATCTTTTATTGGTACTAACCCCAATTGTATTCAAAAACTCAGTGATCTCCTTAATGTCGATCAAAGACACAAGCGTTTGGGGAGCTTCAGTCAGGTTCCTCAATAAGATTTGTTCTAACGAGATATGCTGATCCATGTGCTTGTGTTCCGGCGTCACTGACACAGCAAAGTTATGAGAAAGGCTAAAAGATTGCAAGTGTAGACCAACCAATCTGGTTTCAAAATTTGAAACCATCATTAGGCGAAGTAGTAGACTCATTTCGACAATTCAGTAATGCTAGCAGCATCAACCACGCAACCAAACGGTGCACAAGATGGATCGTCAGACGTTTTTGGCTCAGACAGATGTACAAGGATTTATCAAGTATCTGACTCAATCGGGCAAAAATCTTCCCGTACAGTTCAATATTCTTGGCAGTCAATTTGCTGATAAGAATCAAAACACTGTACTTGGATTTGATCAAGTCTTAGCACAGTATCAATGGCGTAGCTATTGGTCGGATTGGCGATCTCAAGGTCACAAAGTCTGTTCAGCATCGTTTGATGAAACCTATCAATCGCTCAGTCAGTTGCGCGAGCGTCTACAAACGGCCATCCGCGAGGGGCATACGCAAGAAGCTTATCAGACTTGCCGAGCCATCTTGCAGTGGGGTGGTGTTGATAACACAGGCACGATTGAGGTATTGGATCAACTGCGTCAGGAAAATACATTCATTGATCATCTACAACAGTTGACTGCTGTTGTAGATGCAGATCATTACGATCGACAGCAACTCACTGCATTTCAAATGAATTCCGGCTGGACAAAAATTGCCGCACTAGCGAGTCAAACACATGTGCCCATTTACGATAGCCGTGTGGGTGCTGCAATCAGTTGGCTGTATCATCGCTATTGTCAGCAGCACACCGAGCACCCTAGATGTTTAAGTTTTTTGGCAGGCACAGCTCGCGGCGATCAAATTCGTAATCCTGCACAATTGCCTGCAGCCTACCAACCACAACGCCTATTAAGCTATGGCGCACAAGGTGCTGTGGAATGGATCGTTGCGATTATTGAGCTCAATTGGCTGATGGAAGCATTGTTGGTCAATGTTGATTGGTTTCCTCAATATCCCGATCTCAAACACAAAAAACATGCCTTTGAAGCTGTGCTCTTTATGATCGGTTATGATCTTTGCAGCGTTGAACCAACTGATCACATCGTGAGGCCAGATAATAACATGCCAAACCCACCCGTTCACCCACAGCCATATCCTCAACAGCACGTTACTTGGGTGCCCACCGGTTGTAATGTGGAGCTTGCTTTGCAGCGTTGTTTAGACAATCAAGTGCGCCAACATGATCGTTTTGTACTCAATGAACTGGGTATTTTAAAGTTACCTCAAGCAACGGTTCAACAAATTGCCCAAGGTGGACAAGCAGGATTTCAAGCACTGCTGGATACAGGATGGACAATCCCAGACATTAATAGGAATCAGCGCCAACAAGTCTGTTTGGTTGATGCATGGATTGTCGGGGTATTACATCAACACAATACTGATCGTCAGAGAGAAATTTTGATCAACTGTGGATTTGCAGGTACTGAAAATGCTGCGGGCACGTTGCTGACGACAGGTCGAAATTTTGGGCGGTTCTTTGGGTTGCTCAATCAACATGACCAACATACACCACTGTTTCGACAGTATGCGGCTCATTTTGAGCAAATCACAACCCATCTGAACAATCAGTAGGAGAAACACATGCGTATGTTATGGATCGCCTTTAGCATTATGCTGATGGGATGTACTCAAAATACGATTGACGCAGAAATGGATCGGCAGCAAAAAGAGGCCGATCTATTAGTGAAAAATGAGCTGGAAGCTGGTTATTCACATGCACAACAGCGGTCGGATCACAAAATGATGTGCTTTGTAGCGTTGAAACTAAGTCAGGTCTATCAGCAGGGCTGGAATCCGATCAATTATTACCACGGATACCAATGGGATCAGAAAGCAAAACCATCTTGCCAGCAAGCGGGTATTATTTCTTCAGTTTGAATCGCTTCAGCAAGTGTTGATGCGCTCGAGTTTTTTAAAATAGAGATGACTTGCAAATAAAAACCGCCTTTCGGCGGTTTTTTCCATCACGCTTTGTGATTATCACGGCGTTGCTGCCGCAAAAATCCCCCACGGCGGGCGGGCAGTGGGTTTTCAACTTGACGTTCGGCGCGGCGTTTAGCCATCCCAAACAAGCCCGTACCCACGCGTGGCTTGAGCTGGACGCTTTGCACCAAGGTATCGATTTGCAGCTTATCAAGTTCGATCCAGCGGCCGGTACGCAATTCACGCGGCAAAATCACTGTGCCATAGCGAGTACGCAGCAAACGGCTGACTTTGAGACCTTGCGATTCAAACAAGCGGCGCACTTCACGGTTACGGCCTTCTTTGACCACCACTTGATACCAGCGGTTGATGCCATCACCGCCAATTTCGCTAAACGATTCAAACTTGGCAGGGCCATCTTCAAGCTCGACACCGGCCAGCAAGGTTTGACGCACTTCCGTGGTCACTTCACCCATCACGCGCACGGCGTATTCACGCTCAATCTCGCTAGAAGGGTGCATCAGGCGGTTGGCAAGTTCACCATCATTGGTAAACAGCAGCAAACCGGTACTGTTGATATCCAAACGACCGACCATCACCCAGCGGTCATTCGACATTTGCGGCAGCTGATCAAACACCGTTGGGCGACCTTCGGGGTCATTGCGAGAGCAAATCTCGCCTTCGGGTTTGTAATAGACCAAGACCCGACGACGCATCTGGTCTTCGAGTTGATAGTTGAGCTTGCGGCCATCAATGCGTAGCTCATCACCGGGTTCGATGCGCTCACCCACCATTGCCACGCGACCATTCACGCTGACCCGGCCTGCGGCGATGACCTCCTCCATGTATCGCCGGGATCCTAAACCCATACGGGCAAGGACTTTTTGCAGCTTTTCGCTCATGTTGTTACCTCTGCTTTAAATCTTGTTGTGCGCGCTCACAGTGGCCAGTCTCGGCGATTGCCCCAGACGGGGGCAGCAAATGTTGCACAGTATCGCCAAGTGGCGGCAGTTCTGCTAGTGACCGAAGCCCAAAAGCATCAAGAAACTGCCGAGTGGTGACCAAAAGTGCCGGTTTACCAGCGACTTCTCGGTGACCACGCTCGCTAATCCACTGTCGTTCAAAAAGTGTACGCAATATTTGACTGTTGATCGCTACCCCGCGAATCTGTTCGATATCGCCACGAGTGACGGGTTGGCGGTAGGCAATAACAGTCAAGGTCTCAAGGAGTGCTTGCGACAGGCGCAGTGGACGCTCAGGCCATAATCGCGACAACATCGGCGCATGCATGGCGCGAACCTGTATGCGCCATCCACTTGCCGTTTCGACCAATTCTAATGCGGTTTGCTCATATCGTGCAGCCAATGCTGTCAACCAGTCGGACAATTGTGATGGAGTCAGTGCTGGCTCAAACAAATGTCGCAGCACCACACTGGCAACCGGTGCTTCACTGGCAAACAGGACGGCTTCAATGTGATTGAGTTGCGCAAGCTCAGGCGACATGCTCAGCCCCCCACACGGTGAGTGGCAATGGCTGACCATCGGCAATAATCACCAACACCTGTTGTCGAACAAGTTCGAGCACGGCAAGCAAACTCACCACAATGCCCATCCGACCTTGCAAGGGATTGAGCAATTGATCAAAACGGCAGGGCGTCCGCGATTGGCACACTGTCGCCCGAATGCTGTCCATCCGCTCGTCAAGTGATACCGACTCGGCCTGAATCGCATGAATCACCGGTTTGGGGCGACCAAGCAACGTTTGCATCGCCTGCTGCAACAGTGTCGCATCAAAGCCAGTCCAATCTTCCGGCGCACCTAATGGCAGATCAGCATGCGCAGAATACACATCCCGTTCAAGCACCGAACGTGCACCCAATTGTGTTGCACTGCGCTTGATGGCCGCGTAAGCCTCTAATCGTTCGATCAGTTGTTGGCGCGGATCGTCTTCCACCTGCAATTTGCTGGGTTTGGGCAATAGCAATCTAGATTTTAGATCAGCAAGTAAAGCCGCCATCACCAAATAATCCGCCGCCAGCTCCACATCCAAGGTTTGCATCACTTGGATATAACTGATGTATTGGCTCGCAATCGGGGCAATGTCGAGATGGCGCAAATCAAAGCCGTTTTTGCGTACCAAATACAGCAAAAAATCCAATGGCCCTTCAAAGCGCTCAAGCAAGATGGCAAAGGCTTCCGGAGGCACATATAAGTCTTCCGGTAGATGCTCAAACCACTCCGATTCAACGCGTGCGCGGAGGGCTTGAGCGTGGTGCGGGTCAGTTGCCGTTATTGCGCCCATGAACCAATCAAGCCCATCGCTTGACGCACATCATGCAAGGTCTCCCGCGCGGTCACACGGGCGCGTTCAGCCCCTTCACGCAAAATCCGGTTGAGCAGTTCAGGGTCTTGCTCAAACTGTGCGGCACGCTCACGCATCGGCACCAGCATCTGATTGATCGCATCAATCACGGGTTGTTTGCATTCGATACAGCCAATCGCTGCACTGGTACAGCCTTGTTGTACCCAATCATGCGTCGCTTGATCGGTGTACACCTCATGCAGTTGCCAGACAGGGCAGTGTTTTGGGTTGCCCGCATCGGTACGGCGAATCCGCGCAGGGTCGGTGGGCATTTTGCGTAGCTTGTCGCGCACGCTGTCGGGCGATTCGCGCAGGCTAATGGTGTTGCCATACGACTTCGACATTTTCTGCCCGTCCAAACCGGGCATTTTGCTCGCTTCAGTCAGTAGGGCTTGTGGTTCGGGCAAAATAGTACGACCCGAGCCATCCAAGCCACCAAGCAGTCGCTCACGGTCTTCGGCGCTCAGTTGGGTTTGTTGCTCGACCAAAATCCGACCATATTTGAGCGAATCGGCATCGCCTTGCTCTTGGTATTTTTTCGCCATGCGCTGATATTTTTTGCCGGTGTCTTTGTCGAGCTTGGCAATCGCTGCTGCCAATCGCTCAGCAGCATCAAACTCACGACCATACAAATGATTAAAACGACGTGCCACTTCACGGGTCAGCTCCACGTGAGCGACTTGATCAGCACCGACAGGGACTTTATCGGCGCGGTACAGCAAAATATCGGCGCTTTGCAGCAACGGATAACCCAAAAAGCCATAAGTGGCGAGGTCTTTTTCTTTGAGTTTTTCTTGCTGATCTTTGTAGGTTGGCACACGCTCCAGCCAAGACAGCGGGGTACCCATCGACAACAACACATGCAATTCGGCATGCTCGGGCATATCCGACTGCACAAAAATCGTGGCTTTGCTTGGATCAACACCCGCCGCCAGCCAATCAATCACCATATCGCGGGTATGTCCGGCAAGGGCGCGTGGATCATCATAGTGCGTGGTCAATGCATGCCAATCGGCGACAAAAAAATAGCAGTCATGTTGGTGTTGTAATTTGACCCAGTTTTCGAGCACGCCATGATAATGACCGAGATGTAGCCATCCGGTTGGGCGCATACCTGATAAGACGCGAGATGTTGACATGAACCGTTGTCCACTTTTGACAGGGTGTGGGCGCGAGTATAACAAAAGCCATTCAGATCAGGCCGACCAACTGTCGAAAGTCACAGCAGTTAGACTAAAGATTTAACGGAAAAACACCTTTTTGAGGGCGATATCAGGATGATGTCATGGCTATTGGTGGGGGAGTTGGTGCAACAGATGAATTATTCGCCAATAATGGTAGACACATCACACATGCCTTGTCGAAGTAACACCGGATCGTCACCCGACAAATCGACGATAGTGGTCAGGCCACGTGTACACAAACCTGCATCAAGCAATACGTCAATTTGTTTGCCAATCGCCAGTTCAATCTCCTCGGGATCATCCATAGGCAGTTCATGCTCAGGCAGCAGCAAGGTGCTGGTCAGCATGGGTTCACCCAATTCGGCCAGCAAGGCCTGACAGACCGGATGGGTGGGGACTCGAATCCCGATGGTTTTTTTCTTGGGGTGCATCAGGCGGCGCGGCACTTCGCTGGTGGCAGGCAGAATAAAGGTACACACCGACGGCGTATGCGCTTTGAGCAGACGATACATGCTGTTGCTGACCCGTGCATAGGTGGCGATTTCGGATAAATCACGACACAGCAGGGTATATTGGTGTTGGGCGGTGAGTCTGCGAATCCGTGCGATGCGTTCGAGCGCGCCTTTATCGCCCAAATGACAGCCGAGCGCGTAGGCGGTGTCGGTGGGATACACCACAATCTCACCTTGGCGGATACGCTCAGCCGCTTGTCGTATCAAGCGCGCTTGTGGGTTATCGGGATGCACCCGTAGATGTAACATGCTTGTGCGTCCCATCTGGTCAAAAGATGATTCAGTGTAGGCGAGATAACGCCGTTCGTCAGCGACTTTCCTGTGTGAATTTGGTGTAAAAAGACTGTAAGATCAATGATTCCTACACATTTGGCTTGGGCGGTCATCGAGCGCATGTGGCAGTCGTCAACGACAATCGATCCAGAAAAAAATCGGCTGTTGGATAAACAACACATGATTTTTGTCAAAAAGCCTTCTATGCTTTGACACATTCCCCGCAACTTTGTAGAATCCACGCCCTATTATGTCAGCAAATACCTTTCCGGCGCAGATTGAGCCGTTCAAATGGGCAGAGCAAGGTTTTTCGTGGTCAGGCCGTTTACCGCTGACCCGATTCCCACGAATTGCTTCTGAGGCTGCATCCAGCGATTCATCGCTTGGTGTGCAAGTTGACTGTCGTCTGTTTCTCGACGAACGACGGTTTGCACGATTGCAGGCCAGTTTGGTCACGACAGTGCCGTTGACCTGTCAGCGTTGTTTGGAGGCCGTTGATGCCACCATCGACACTGATGTGGACTTGGTGCTGTTGTCCGATGCCAAGTACGCTGAGCGTTTGGATGAGGATGCTGATTTTGTGATTTTAAGTGAAGAACAAGTGGTACATGGGGAAGCTGACTCCGACCTCATTGATCTCTTGGCTTTGCTTGAAGATGAATTGTTGTTGTCTTTGCCACTTGCACCACGCCATGATCATTGTGATTACGCGGTGCCAGTCGTCGAGATTGAGGATGAGCCTGCCGAACGTGACAATCCGTTTAGTGTGTTGGCCAGCCTCAAACAACGGTTGGATTCTTAAGCCAATCGCGCTTGAGTAATTGTTAAGCAAGACGGTTCAGCTGACTGGCCGTCGGACTTTGTGACTAAGGAGCCTCTCATGGCCGTTCAGCAAAACCGCAAAAGCCGTTCTAAGCGCGACATGCGCCGTTCGCACGATGCCCTCGTTGGCAGCACCCTGTCAATCGACAAAACCACCGGTGAAACCCACCTGCGTCACCACGTGACCAAAGACGGTTTCTATCGTGGTCGTCAACTGTTTGCCGTTGCTGCTGTCGAAGAATAATTCTTCTTGAGCGGTAGATGACATCATGGTCATTCGGCTTGCAGTCGATGCCATGGGCGGGGACTTCGGTCCCCGTGTTACTGTTCCGGCAGTGCTGACGGTTTTACAGCGTCATCCTGCGATGTCTGTATTGTTGTATGGCGATCAAACTCAGATCAGCCCACATCTCAAATCTCTCCCCGAAGCCCTTGCATCACGCTTACAGGTTCATCACACCACCGAAATGGTGACGATGGATGACTCGCTACAAGTCGCCCTCCGACAAAAACGCCAATCATCGATGCGCCTTTGCATCGAAGCAGTCAAAAAACAACAGGCCGATGTGTGTATTAGTGCAGGCAATACCGGTGCGCTAATGGCCTTGGGTCGCATGATCCTCAAAACCTGTGAAGGCATTGAACGCCCTGCGATTATGAGTGCGATGCCGACCCGTCAAGGCGTGTGCTATATGCTGGATTTGGGCGCCAACGTGGATGCTTCAGCAGAGCATTTGTTGCAATTTGCCCGTATGGGGCATTTGGTGGTATCCGCGTTGACGGGTATGACACAGCCGCGTATTGCGCTACTTAATATTGGCGAAGAAGAAATCAAAGGTAATGACACCATCAAGGCTGCCAATGCACTGCTCAAAGCCAGCAGTATGAATTATGTGGGTTATATTGAAGGAACAGGGATTTTTGAGCACCAAGCCGATGTGGTGGTCTGTGATGGACTACATGGCAATATTGCGCTCAAAACTGCCGAAGGGGTCGCCAAAATGATTGGTGACACCATCAAGCTCGAATTTTCACAAAATATCCTGACCAAATTGATGGCACTGATCGCCATGCCGGTGCTGCAGCGCATGAAAAAACGGCTTGATCCGGCTCGCCACAATGGTGCACCTTTGGTCGGATTAACCGGAACCGTCATCAAAAGTCACGGCAGTGCCAATCAAGATAGCTTTACCAATGCTTTAGAGGTCGCCATCCGTGCGGCCAAGCATGATATCCCCGCCATGATTCAAGCTGGACGTGATTTATGAATACGGCATCGTCTTTTGCCAAAACCGCTGTGGTCTTTACCGGCCAAGGCTCACAAAAAAACGGTATGCTCGCTGAGCTGGCCGAACAGTTTCATTTGATTGGTCAAACCTTTGCCGAAGCCCAAGACGCCTTGTCACTGGACTTGTGGCAGATTGCACAGGGCAATGATCCACGTTTGGATCAAACTGAATTTACCCAACCGATTTTACTCACCGTCAGTGTGGCATTGTGGCGTTTGTGGCAAGAGTTGGGTGGTGTGCAACCGCAGTTGCTGGCAGGACATTCTTTGGGTGAGTACAGCGCCTTGGTGGCGGCCAATGTCTTGTCGCTCAGTGATGCGGTACGGTTGGTACATCGTCGCGGGCAACTGATGCAAGCGGCGGTACCCGCGGGTACAGGAGCGATGGCCGCTGTGCTTGGTCTGGACGATGACAAAGTGATTGCGTTGTGCCTAGAGATCAGTCGACCTGATGCTGTGGTCGAAGCGGCCAACTTCAATTCTGCTGGACAAGTGGTGATTGCTGGTCATCAGGCTGCGGTACACGCGGCGACAGTGGCGGTCAAAGCGGCTGGGGGCAAAGCCCTCTCGTTACCGGTCAGTGTGCCATCGCATTGCTCACTGATGCAGCCTGCGGCGATTGAGCTGGCCGAACTGTTGCAAAATACGCCGTTTCATCATCCTGACATTCCAATTGTGCAAAATGCGCGTGCTCAAATCGCGCCAGATGTAGATGCCATTCGTCAGGCCTTGATTGATCAGTTGAGTCAGCCCGTGC
>CALFYA010000191.1 GCA_937952925.1 uncultured Moraxellaceae bacterium | reverse complement strand
TCACAGGCGTCAAGTTTAAAGATGGAATGGAAATCAAACAGAACGCCGCTTAAGTGGCCTGAACACCAGATTTGACAATAGCTCGCGGGTTTTGTCGTACTCGCTGACCAATCTGTGCAGTAGAGTGAACGTCAGACATTGGCTTGGTATCCAAAAATATCCCGAACGGGAAATATATTGAATCGCCGCGTGGTCTGGTGTTGTTTATAAATCAGCTCACCAAGTGAGCCGAATAACCCACGTAAGCTTACAGTGTTGTATGACTTATCTGTTCTTTACCCTGCATCACTCTTTGATTTGCCACTTTGGTCTGGACTTTATGGCGCAGTTTTTCGAATCACGCCAGAATCGTGTCACTCTGACCACCGTACATAGTGGGATTGATTCAGGTTGGCCAATCTTTAAAACATTTCACTACGATGTTTTCAAATCAGATTCGCTACTATCAAGTTCATAAGCACGGAATGCGCAAAGCCATATGAATACATCTGCATCGTCATTACAACGTACTATTGGTGAGTTGGCTGAAGCCAAGGTTTTACAGACACTTGCTCGACTGCCAGCACCATGGCGTTTTTTTAGTAGCGTGGAGTGGCGTACCACCGATCAATATGGTGAGCACCTTGGTGAAACCGATGTGGTGATTTTTCACCCAAACTACGGATTGGTGGTCATCGAGATTAAGGCGGGTCAGGTTTATGTCAAAGATGGTCAGTGGTATTACGCTGCTGGCAATCCCATGAAAAGCTCACCTTTAGCTCAAGCAAGACGCAATCGCTTTGCGCTGATTGAAAAGCTTAAACCACTGATCGGTGAAGCTGCGATCAAGCAACTGACCATTACGGATGCGGTGTGCTTTCCCGATGTGGTCTGGAAAGGTACCCTGCCTATTGAGTTGCCACACCGTGCATTCTTGCTAGATCGTGATCGTCTCAAAGACCCTCAAATAGCGCTGACTCAATTGTTTATGGCAGCAACACCACAGCCGATGAGCTGGGCAAAGTCACAACAACAAGCGGTTGCTGATTTGCTGTCACCATCGATCTCACTCAATATGAGTCTTGCCACGCAGGTCGAGCAGCTCAGTACAGCCTTACATCAAGCCACGCAGCAACAAATGGCTGTACTCAAAATGCTGTCAACACAGCCGCGTTTGTTGATTGAAGGGTGTGCAGGCTCTGGTAAGACCGTGCTGGCGTTAATGCTGGCCAAAGCCCATGCGGCTCAACACAAACGTGTGCTGCTGACGTGCTACAACAAGAATTTAGCTCACTACTTGCATACGCAAACGATGGATCAGCCCCTGATACAAGTGATCAATTTTCACCGCTTGGTGGAAGATATCGCTCACCTCACCAAAACCCCCTATCCAATCAAAACAGATCCCGAACAAAAGCGGCATTTTTTTGCAGAAGGCTGTGCTGAGCTGTTGCTTGAAGCATCAGCACTACTCAATGATCAACAACGCTTTGATACGATTATTGTGGACGAAGCCGCAGACTTTCTGGAGATGTGGTGGCTTGCCCTCGAAAGTGTAGGTCGGCCAAAGTTTAGTTGGTACTGCTTCTACGATTTGCATCAATCCATCTACCAATCTGTAACCGATTGGAAGCCACCGTTTGCAGCATGTTCGATGTCTTTAGATCAAAACCTACGCAATACAGCACCGATTGGTCAGTTTGCCGCAACACGCACCGATCGACCGCTCCCATCTGCATTTATGGTCGAAAACGGGATTGAGCCGACGGTATTGGTCAGTGCAAACTTTGAACAGATGGCACAACAACTACGTCAGTTGCTCAAACAGTTGATTTCACATGAGGGAGTTTTGCCTGAGCAAATTGTGGTGCTGTCCCCGTATCGACATACCAACCCCAGTTCAACATGGGCGCAAGGCTTAAAAGATGTGCAGGTCAATTTAGAGATGGCCAACGCACAGCGCGGTGCTGTGCGTGTGGGAACCATTCATGGGTTCAAAGGTCTAGAGGCAGACGTGGTGATTGTGGCTGGCCTGACCCCGCAAGCCCAACAACATCCAGAATGGTTGTATGTTGGCGCAACGCGGGCAAAGGCGAGTTTGTTTGTGTTGGAGCTAAGTCTGTCTTAACTGCACGTCACCATCACGGTCTATACAGATGCTGTGTGTGTGATGCTTTAGTTCTCAATCCGAGTCCAAGCATGACAATCCCTGCACACGATGATATTGGGATTGTCGTCATTTTCCACCGTAATAAAGGAATCAAACGCACTGGCTTTAGGAAAGCTCTCCGCCAGATCTGGATCGAGCCAACCATCAGTCTTGCGATAAAAATCGCGACTACCGGTCTTACGTTGCAACATGGCAGCCGTCACAATTGCAATGTTCTTGGTTTCGCAAGATGGACATTTTTTAAACATGGCCTAAACTCTCCTTGGGTATCTGTGCAGATTGCACGTTTAAGCTAAAACTTCTTCAACCACATGATCGACTTGTGCCAAGTGGTTCACTGAAGCCGCACAGCACAATTCAATCATATTGGGGGACACCACACGACCATAGACACGATGTCCCGTTGGACTGTGGGCAAATCGAATTTGACGCTCTTTGAGGTCTTGATGACCACGCGGCAGATCCATGATTTCGGCAGCAGGACTACTGCTGTACAGCAGGGCAAACAAACCTTCACGCACTAAACCTAGCTCAACCCAATCATGATAGGCGGCATTACGCAAAATAGCGGGCTGGAATACCCCGCGTCGATGCGTGCCCACAACAAACTGGAACGGGCTGTCTTCAGCATGACTTTCTGAGTGATTGATCACCAAGATCGGTTCATTGGGGCAAATGCGCAGCAAGCCTAATGCCACACTGGTCTTGGTGGTTGCCGCATGAAGATCGTCATCATCACTGTCGAGTGGCTGATGAACGATCAACTCAGGCACTTGTTGTGGGTAGATTTGCTCAAGATAGGTTTGCACATAACTTTCTGAGTCACCATCCAATCCAAATAACTCGCGCAAAATGTCTGAGCGACAAGAGTTGCCCCCCAACAACACATGAATCTCTTGGGGATTGCGTTGTTGCTGGTCAAAAGATTTTTCCATGGCAACCAAGAAATTATTGATGCCTTGAGCAATGCGTTGTTTTAGCCAGTCTCTCAACTCCTCCGGATGTACATCCAATTCGCATGGCGTCAATTCATTGGTGTGGTTAAATAAAGATAATTTGAGTGTTGTGCCGTCAATATCGTGTGCCGTGCTTTCCCATATTGGACGTAGCTTTGCCATCAGCATAGTGGTGTTGCTCTGCGCAGCCTGAGTGCTGTCGATCAACATTTCAGCGCCGGTTAATGCAATCGCATCAAGCGGGAGTGTAAATGGAATTTTTTGACTGCGACAGACATTAATATTTTTGCAAAACACCTGATAGGCCAAATTTTCAACCAGATTTTCACCGCCTAAAAATTTGTCGCCTGCAGAGCCAAAGTGCTCAATCACCTCTTCCCATGCTTCTTCCTCGCTGCCTTCTACAGGATAGCGATATAAGCCATAGTCAAAATCGGTTGTACCGCCGCCAAAGTCAAACACTGCATAAGCCACCCCATCTTCGGTGGGTTTGATATCCAGCGCATGTAATGCTGCTGCTGCAAAAGCAGCTGGCTCAGATGCACGCTCTTCAACCTTAAATTGATGAAATACTTCATCTTCAATTAGGGCTTCTGGCAAGCTGCGCTGTAGACCACGTCTAAACGATGCTAGGATTTTTTGTTTGGTGGCCACTGGATATGCCACAGGAAAGGTCATGTAGTAGTTGAGAAAAATCCCTCGCTGCCGCCAGTTGATGTTCATGCCCAAAAACCATGCATACAGCTCAATTGGATCAAAATCGGCCGTAATATCCGCATCAGTCAGGGGCTGACCTTTGATTGGATTGCGCTCAGTGAGCGTGTTGATGCTGTGTTGATGACCTTGACGGTCAGTGATCCACAAGGGTTTGTTGGGGTCATCACGTAATGCCCATTGTTTCAGACGAGCAAATACGCTACTGATCATTTTGGGATTGGTGAGATTTCCTTTTAGGCTGGTTCTAGCGACATGGGAGCAGCGCACATCATCCCAGTTCACCAATGGGCGATACACTGCACTATTCCAGCGCTTCAACATTTGCTCAAATTCTACAAATTCTAGTACCGTTGGGTTTTCATAATCTTTGGCTTGTGGTGTGCTATAGTGATTTTGTACCCCAATACGAAGCAGTTGATCACGACCATCTTCACGCAACGCCACCACGGTACTGCTGGTTCCAAAATCAATAGCGACGTTGCTGTTTTTGATGTCCAAACGTGGATGACGGACTTGAATGGGCCGGTCATGCGTTAGGCGTGTTCGCTCACTCAGGTGACTCTCTGCCAACTCCCATAACCCTTGATCCACATCAAAAAAACGACGCTGATCCAACCGTGGTAGGCGGGTGGAGATCCAATCAATGTATTGGAGTAGATCTACAGAGCTAAAGTCGTCTGTTAAATGATTTAGCGCAGATTGCTCTATATCGGTTAAAGTCCCGTGATGTGGTT
>CALFYA010000190.1 GCA_937952925.1 uncultured Moraxellaceae bacterium | reverse complement strand
TCCGGCTGGAACGATTGGTTTGCAGCTTTTTCAAATATTCCGGAGCTATCACACGCCGCAGAGCTGCATGGGATGGTGATGGGTGTGATTTGTGTGGCCGAAGCGCCAAACCCACAGGTATGGCAAGATTTGCTGATGCAACTGGGCTTTGAGCCGTTGTCTGATGAGCAGCTCCAATTGCTCAGTGATGAAGCCGAAGATGCTGCCGCCGCACTGGCTGATGACGCACTCGACTATGCCCCATTATTGCCCGATGATGATCATCGCTTGGCAGAGCGGGTCGAAGCCCTTGCGGCATGGTGCGGTGGTCTGGTGCTGGGCTTTGGTCTGGCCGGTGGGCAACTGCGCACCGACGAAGAAGAATTGCTGCGCGATGTGCAAGAAATTGCCGGCATGACTTTTGAGCCGGAAGATGACGACGAAGAAGGCGAAGAAGGCTATGCCGACTTGGTCGAGTTTGTCCGGTTGATTCCGGTCAGTCTTGCCACCGGCCGCAAAAAAAAGCTGCTTGTGGTTGAAATCAATCAAGATGGTGACCATCAACAACAGCAAGCACAATCTGTGGTGGAAATGTTTCAACCGGATCGCCCGTCTTAAGGCACAATCAAGGTGCTGATGGGCGAGAGATGCCATCAGCACCCCATCACGCATATTTAAAAGGAGTATTTGCCACATGAATCATCCCGTCTTGTTGGATCAGCCGTCGTCTGTGCGACCTGATTTTGCGGTGTATGCCGCACGTCGCGCCCGTTTGATGGCACAGATGGGGGCAAATAGTCTGGCACTCATTCCCACCAGTGACGCCAAAGTGCGTAATCGCGATGCCGATTACCGCTTTCGTCCCGACAGTAGCTTCTATTATTTGACCGGATTTGCCGAGCCTGAAGCGGTGGCGGTGCTTGAGCCATCGGGTGATCAGCCGTATGTGTTGTTTTGTCGCAAACGTGATCGTGAGCGCGAGATTTGGGATGGCTTGCGTGCCGGTACCGAGGGTGCAGTGAGTCAGTTTGGCGCTGATGCAGCATTTGAAATCAGCGATCTGGATGCGCAAATGATTGCGCGGATCAGTGGCAAAAAACGCTTGTATGTACGGATGGGTCAAGATGCGACCTTTGACCAAAAAGTCACCTTTTGGCTCAAGCAAGTGGCAGCACAGCAACGCAACGGCGGCAAAGTACCGCTGGAGATTATTCAGCTGGATCATCTGATTGATGAGATGCGTCTGATCAAAGATGAACACGAAATCAAGCTGATGCAGCGTGCTGCGCAGATCAGTGCGGCAGGCCATGTGCGTGCCATGCAAACCGTACACGCTGGCATGATGGAATACGCGCTTGAGGCTGAACTCTTGTACGTCTTTCAAAAAAATGGCTGCCAAACCGCTTACAACAGCATCGTGGGTGGTGGCGTGAATGCTTGTATTTTGCACTACACCGAAAACAATCAGCCGCTACGCGATGGCGATTTGGTGCTGATTGATGCAGGCGCGGAGCTGGATTGCTATGCCGCCGACATTACCCGTACTTTTCCGGTCAATGGTCGATTTAGCCCTGAGCAAAAAGCCTTGTATGAGCTGGTGCTCAAGGCACAGTTGGCTGCGATTGAACTGGTGCGAGTCGGTCAACATGGCAAAGCCTATCATGAGGTGGCGGTACGCGTGCTGACCGAAGGGTTGGTGGAGCTAGGGCTGCTCGCTGGTGATGTCGATGAATTGATTGAAAACGGCAGCTACCGTCGTTTTTATATGCATGGCACCGGTCATTGGCTGGGCATGGATGTGCACGATGTCGGGTCGTACAAAGATGAGGATGGCGAAGCATGGCGACCACTACAAGCCGGCATGGTGCTCACAGTCGAGCCGGGGCTGTATGTGGCTGCCGATGATGACACCGTCGAGCCACGCTGGCGTGGTATTGGCATCCGGATTGAAGATGATGTATTGGTCACCGATACTGATCCGATCATCTTGACCGCTGATGTACCCAAAACCGTCGCTGAGATTGAAGCCCTGATGCAAGGAGCGCACGTATGAGCCAGATGATTCATGCACCAGTGGTGATTGTGGGCGGCGGTATGGTCGGCTTGACCTTGGCCTTGATGCTTGCACAGCAGCAGATCGAGGTGACCTTGCTCGAAGCGGTCAAGTATCCAGCACCGCAAGCGGACGGGCAGCCAGCGCCTTACCATTCGAGTTTTGATGCGCGGAATACCGCACTGTCACGCCGCACTGTGCAAATTTTCAGTGATTTGGGGCTGTGGCAGCAGTTGCAGCAATATGCCACGCCGATTTTGCAAGTGCAGATTAGCGAATTGGGTAGCTTTGGCAAAGCACGGCTGAATGCCCACGAAGAGAAAGTCGAAAGCTTTGGTCAAGTGATTGAAAACGCATGGTTAGGTCGGGTATTGCTGGCAGCAGTACATGCCGAGCCACGGATCACCCTGATGGATGGGGTGGTGGTCAAACACTTGAGCCAAGATCAGCAGCAGGTCACCGTACAAGCCACCCAACAGCAAGGGGCGACCACATTGATGCTGCAAGTACAGACGCCTTTGTTGATTGCGGCTGATGGTCGGGATTCATTTTGCCGTCAAGCCTTGGGTGTGGGCGCAAGCGTGCATGAATATCAGCAAGTGGCGCTGGTCACCACCGTGCAAACCAGCGATCCGCACGGGCAAGTGGCGTTTGAGCGGTTTACCCCGCAAGGCCCTCTGGCGCTATTACCACTTGCAGGAAGTCATCGCCGTTCGGTGGTGTGGACAGTGCCTGCTGGCTCTGAGCAAGAATGGCTTGGTACTGACAATGACCAAAAATTCTTGGACGCGCTACAAACTGCGTTTGGTGGGCGTGCGGGGCGGTTTGTCAAAACCGGTGCGCGTGCGAGCTATCCGTTGGCGCAAGTGCTGGCTGAACGCCAAGCGATTGGCCGAGTAGTGCTGATGGGCAATGCGGCGCACACCTTGCATCCTGTGGCGGGGCAAGGTTTTAACCTGTGTATCCGCGATGCACATGTATTGACCCGTCTACTCACCGCCGCACAGCAAGCAGGACGTGATTTGGGCGATCCACACGCATTGTTCGAGTATGAGCAGGCGCGGTTGACCGATCAAAAACGGGTGATTTTCTTCTGTGATTCGGTAGTGCGAGGGTTCTCTAACCACAACCCGATTTTGCGATTGGCGCGTAATACCGGCTTGCTGGCCTTTGATGTAATTCCCGGTGCCAAGCAACTGGTGGCCACCTATGCGATGGGATTAAAAGTCTGATGAACCGTGTTGCGAGATTACCCAAAAAGCCCACCATGCATGAGGTGGTGATTGTGGGTGGTGGCTTGGTCGGTGGCTTGACGGCCTTGTTGTTGGCACAAGCCGATGTTCCGGTGATTGTGCTTGATGCTGCCCCAGCGGTGACGCCTGAGCGCTTGGTACAGCGTGATGCGCGGGTGTATGCACTCAGCCCAGCGTCGATTGGGCTGCTGACCCAAGCGGGCGTGTGGCAGTACGTCATCCGTCATGCGCCGTATCAGGGCATGCAAGTTTGGAACAAAGACGGGCGCGGTCAGCTGGAGTTTGGTCAACTCGCATCATCTGCTGTGGATGAGCCGCAGTGGCTGGGCAGTATGGTCGAAACCAGTGTGTTGGCATGGGCGATGCAACAAGCCTTGCAAGCCTCCAAGGTGCAACTGCGCCAGCGTTGTCGTGTGCAGCGCTTGGATTGGTTTGGAGCTTCTTGGCAGGTGACTGTCGATGGTGAGCAGTTGCATACCAAGCTGTTGATCGGTGCCGATGGGGCGCAATCGTTGGTGCGTGAATCGGCCAATATCCAAACGCGGATCCTCGACTACAAACAATCGGCGATTACCTGTGCGATTCGTACCGAGCGGCCACATGATGGCATCGCACGTCAAGTGTTTTTGGCCGGTGGGCCCTTGGCCTTTTTGCCGATGGCCGATCTATTGGCGGATGATCCTCAAGGTGAATGGCAATCAGTGGTGTGGAGTTTACCCACCGATGAAGCGGAAGCGCTATATCAAGAGTCCGATGAAGTGCTCGCACGTGCATTGACCCATGCGAGCCAGTCGGTACTCGGCAAGGTATTGGCGGTAGAGGCTCGGGGATTATTTCCACTACGTGCGCGTCAAGCGGTACACGACACCAAGCCGCAGTTGGTGCTGATCGGTGATGCCGCGCATGTGGTGCATCCGATGGCAGGCCAAGGCGTCAACTTGGGCATTATGGATGCAGGGGTGCTGGTCGATGGGTTGTTGCATGATCGGGCGCGTGGCTTATGGGCGCACGAGCAAACCTTGCGCAAATATGCAGCACAGCGCCGGTTGCCCACCAGCCTGATGATGCATGGTTTGTCTGCACTGGGATGGCTTGAAGGAGATCGTCATCAAGTGCTCAAATGGCTACGCGGCGAAGGGACTCACTTGGTGGCGCAAGCCACGCCATTGATGGCATTATTTACCCAGCAAGCCAGTGGCTGGTCACAGTTGGCACAGACCCGTTATGCCCAACATCAGCTCAATCGGTGATGACTGGTTGAAATGTCTG
>CALFYA010000189.1 GCA_937952925.1 uncultured Moraxellaceae bacterium | reverse complement strand
CCGCGCCACCACCATTATCAAGTTGCCAACTGCGGTCTGTACGAATTTGTTTGACGTACACAGGAGTGCCACTAATGGATGGGCGTTTGAGCGCAAACAACTGACATTCAGTGATATACATGTCTGACGCGCCATACGCGCCACGACCATCCTCAATAAAATCAGATGCTGTACTACCCCAAAAATAAGGCGCAGGATCGGCACCAACAACGGGAACGATCTTGTACAAGCCACCGCCCAGACTGGTCTGACCGGATGTGACCGTGAATGCCGTAGCGTTGCTGTGGCGCATCTCAAAACAATTCAGGAAGCGCGTGAGCGACGCACTGCTAAAGCCACGCGCAAACACCATCACTACAGATGTGCCATCGCTGGAATAGTTGGCATAGTTGAATAGCGGCTTGATCAGTGCTGATACGCCTTCGTCGTTATCATCAAGTAGAGCTGTGATTGCACGGACAAGGTTTTCGGCTGTTTGTGCTGTAGTCGAGCCAATAACCACGCCGACCTCACCTGTCGGAGCTTCTTGGTCTGAGTTGATAAAAGTAAACGTGGTTGATTCAAAGACCGAACCAGGAGCAGGCAAATTAGTAACACGATCATAGTCATAACCACCAATCAACAGCTTATCGCCTGACGTTGGATTGACTGCAATGGTGAGTTGTACGGATGTTTTATAGTCCTTGCCATAGCTGACCAAGCCAGACTTGGGCAAAGCACCAAGTACACGCACACCATAAGGTGAGCCAAACGTGTAGCACTTGGTCATGGTCATGCCGTCGCTACCAGATACCGAGTTGGCAGGCAGCGGATTACCGCGCCAATCAGTCAGTGGGCGCAGCGCAATGTTGGTGATGTCGTTATAGACGCAAGCATTCTCGAAAAACGCGAATGAACAGGCTTCAATCGTGGTTTTCAAGCGAGTGCCAACAAATACCCCAACATCCCAGTTTTTGGCTGGAGCGCCCGCCACATCTGCCCATGGCTTAGGTGTATAGACTTGCGGTGCTCCCCAATAATTCGGGGCAATGCCTACGCCACCGGACAAGGTTGGAGTGACTGCGGCTTGTAAATTGTAATTGGCTGCATTGGTGACAAGCGATGTGGACACCTGCATAAACAGGCACAGATTGCGCAACGTAACACCATCGGCTTGCACGTTGATTGCCGATGATAGTGGGCTGTCGTATGGGTCGGTATGTGCACCGCGATAAGTGCGGCGCGTGCGAACAGTGCGGCATGTTGCACCATCACCGGTGATCATCACATAACTGCCCGATGTTGGCGTTGCATCAGTCCAGCTTAGATGTTCAATCGTATTGACTGCATGACCACCATCTAGACACAGCGGCACGTCGATGATCAGTTCACGATTCCAGACATGCCGACCAGTGATCTGAATAACCGCGTTTTTCTCAGGATGCTGTTTGATCTGACGCACCGCAGCTTGTGTGGCAACGTAGTCGATAGACTCGGTTGTGGCTTGTACAAATGGATAATCGACCTGCAAGGCTGCAAGATTGGCATAGCGACCAAGCGCAGCAGGAATAATCCACTCAGCAACGGTGTGCAGCGTGCCATCAGCGATTGCGCCGAAGTCTTTGGGGTTGATGGTATCGGCCAGTTTTTCGGACACCGTGCGATCAACACTATCAGGCACATCTTCAATGGCTGGAATTACGCTCAGGTTTCCAGCGATTAACCGCGGAGTGCGAATGCCGCCTTGAAAGACCCCAAAATCTTCATCTTCGCCATTGAGAAAAACTGACAGAGTTTCGTCAGTAAAAATGCCGCGCTGATCAGAGTTGGTCGGGTTGAACTCAATCCCCGAATCACCTTGTAGCGTCAAAAAGTTATCTGTACCGGAACGAATTTCTTTGATATAGGCACGTTCAAAAGAGTTGTTACGATTATCTGACGGATCAATGGGGTCAGACTGACCACGACCCAAGCGACCTGCATTGTGTGTTTGTGGGCGGATGTAATTACCACCGATCACAAAACCACCGATACTCAGCGTGCCGTTATTGAGCACGGTGATACCAGTTAATCCATGATTGCCAGCATCAAGCGTCACCGGAACAAGCACATTGTTGGCGTTTGGGCGTAGCACTAATGCGCCGTCATACCAAATCTGATGCTGAATAAATCGGCCAATAAAGAAAATATTGGTTGATCGACTGGTGAATGACGCCTTACATGTTGGGTTGGTTGGTGATGCTTCGCCATAGCCGCTAATTGTCACGCGGTTGATGCGATCAAAGTCAAACATAAACTGCGCAGTGGATGCGCGATAAAAGCAGTCTTGAAACCAAATGCCCTGTCCTGCACCGGCGGCATTATCAATTGCAGCATCCAACTTAATACATGCAGCATCAGTATCAATTAAATTCGACAATGGGCGAAACGCCACATCATAGAAATTCAGATCGCTTGTCCCACCCGGCGACCACACCCAAGCGGGCTGCCCTACGTCGCCATAATCATTTGGATTGCGAGTCGTGCCAGCCACATACACCGAGCGATGCCCACGATACACACCACCAATGCAGCGGAATTCGTTCATTGACACCGCGTTAACGTAGGGGTGCAGATCATTTAGTGTTGTGTTGTCAGCACTCCACGTCGCATCAAGGTAGATCGCTGCTGATGCCCACCGACCATCGGCATAGCATTGAGTCAGCGAGCATCGACGCACGCTAGGCACAAAAAACGCAGCACTCCAGCCAGCAGCAGACTGGTCAGTTAATGCTGTGATGCCTTGCAGTGCAATCGAGTCGCCACAGAACACAAACAAGGGCGTAAAATCATCGCCGTCAGTGCCGTCAATATCCGTCCAGCGTGCAGGGTTGCCAGCGCCATACGCCTCAAAGATCGTGCCCGTGTTGATCTTTTCCCAATACCGATACTCGCCATTGCCGATCAAGCCACCACCGGCACGAAGCAAAATCGTGTCAGTGATGACGTAGTGGCCACTGGCGTAGACCACCTTGCCAGTGTTGACGGCGGCCTGAGTTGCAGCCCAGTCAATCGACTGTGATAGCGATGTAATAGCAACACTTGAATAGGCAAACTGAGCCGCTGCAAGCGTGTCGTATCGCTCGGACAGCGGATGGTATGTGCCGTCGCCAATTGCACCAAAATCGGATAGATGGGCAAAGTCGGATAGTTTGCTGTTGACCAGTCGCGTTGATGCGCCGTTTGCGTTAAGCAGATAAGTGCCGTTGTTTGTGCCGCCTAAGCTCTGTGCTGCGGCAAGCCACTCTTTAAGTGTTGCGAGTAGTAATTTCGGGTCTTCGCCGTAGTCTGCTTTGAGCGCCCGAGAGATTTGCGCGGACAGTTCTTGTAGTGCTCGCCATGCTGCATCAAAGTCACCATCAAGCACGGATGGAATAAATTTATTTGTGTTATTTGAATACGACAACTCGCGCTCAAGCGGAGTCTGCCGATAAATCGCAATCTTTGAACTTGCGAGTGGTGGTGTTGACAATGTGACCACGCCGCCACTGTAGGTATATTCAGATACGACGCTTCCATTGATTTCTACGCGAAGATAATCAGCATTTGGCACAATAAAACCAGCGGCAAATGTAGATGTAGTGCCATTCGCTATATATGTGGTTACAGGAATCTGCTCTGGTACGGTCATGTCTGCGCTCACTCAAAGTCAAGCGACGCTTCAAAGCTGCCGCTATTCGTTCTCCAAGTGTCGCGTTCAACAGCATTCAATTTCTTGAGTGATTTTCCGAATCTGCAAGGGCCGTCTTCAATCGCACCAGCCAAGCTATCAAGATGGTCATCATCCTGTACGGTCACCGCAGGGTTGAACTGGCGCATTTGCACCACTGCTGGCGCGTCTTTGGTTTGTCCTGCTTCATCGGTCACCTCAAGCACGCTCATGTGCGCCCACAACAGACCAGACGTTAAGGGTGCTTCGATCTGCCCCAAGATGCGCTTGTTCTTGGCTTGGGTGGCATGCACTTCTGACACGCCGCAATTGATCCGCCGCGCTTTGAATGCTGCTTTGAGATAATCGGGTAGTGAGCCGCCGATGCCGTTGGTTTCAACGACGACACGGGTCAACATAAACTGCTCAACCAGATCAGCGATTTGCCAGACCTGCCCACCCTTTGGCCTGCCTGTATCGTCGGTTTCAACAAATGCACCGGTCAGCGCAATAGCTCGATGCCAGTAGTGGTTGCCCTGCAAGTCCTGAAACAACAAGGACAGTGACGAAACATCTGAGTTTTTCTTGCCGGAGGATGGATCCCATCGCAGCGTCCCAGATACCAACTGCACGCTGCCAAGCCACATCGTTATCTCACCATTGGCGCGACGGATTACAGGCTCGCAGTCGTAGGCAATCAGATAGTCAGGATTCAAGCGCACATCGCCAATTGGCTTGGCGTGGAGTTGATACTGGCTGTCCCATTCGTTGAGCGTATTACACTCTTTGCGCCGCTCTGCCATCTCAGATGGCGTAAACCGCTCAGGCCACAATGCACCGCTATAGCAGTCGATCAGATTGTGTTCTGTGGCGGTACGGATTTCCCATGCACTGCCCACCAGTCTGACATGGTAGTCAACGCCCTCTTGCAATAGCTTGGCAGTCTTACCAATCCCAACAAACACATACTCAGGGCAAAATGGCAGCAGCATAGGCCGCCCTGCTTGTTCGTCACGCTTAAACCGATGCTCTTTGTTAAACATACGCAGGATCAGACAATCCGCCCCCTTTGCTTTGATGTCCTCATAGATTGAGTCATGGCAGTGTGGCGTGCCGACCCATAGTTTTGTGGCGTTTGGGACAGCAATGTGGATTTGCTCGCTTAGGCGATAGCGCAGCTTCTCGCGTGCTTCGGGTGTGCCGATATTCTTTTGCACCTCGACGTCATCGTTTTGGATTTCGTCAGCGCGTGATGATGTGATGTTGGAGAGGATGCCAGCGGCTTGCATCGACGGGTTGCGCTCGTCCTTGGCATTGGGCGTCCACCAGAAATCAATGTCGCCGCGCCCATCACCCAGTTTTAGATGCTCGGTCAGTGGGTGTCGACGCAGAATCGCACGGGTATCACGGGAGCATTTACGCGCTGTTTTGTCATCCGAGCCTTGGTGCAAAATGCGCAATTGATCGTCTTTATAGTAACTGTGCCCGTTTTTTACACCTATAATCGACGATTTGCCATGACCACGCGGCATCATCAAAAGCTTTACGCGGCTTGGACGCTCCAAGAATTCGCACACCTGCAAATGAAAGTCAGGCACATCCCAGCCCTGAGTTTCAGCCCAGATTAAGAAAAATACGGGGAGCGAAACCTTGTCTGTCATTGTTTGCGCTGCGTGTATTCCTCATAGCGTTTGTTGGCTCGCTTTAGCATGTCCTCAGCAGCTTTGGTGGCTTCCTCTGGCTCGTCTACCGTTCGGCCTTGCGCCTTGGCTTGCAGCAATCGCTCGATGCTCAGGGCGAGTTTCATGGACTCGTTCGCGCCTTTGGTGAGCCATACACGGTCGCCGCGTCCGTCTTTGGTGGTGATGTCGCATTCAGCGTGCGCCATATCCATTGCTTCAATTGCATGGTCAATGGCTTGCTCTTGTGTTTGCTTGAGTCGCTCTAGTTGGTCATCGCGCATAAAAAACCCTCCACGTCACCATGATGATGACGGGAGGGCTATTGGATTTCTTGGGGATTTAATCGCTCCACAACCTATAGTTTGATTTGTCTAGAGCATCCTTGTATAGATCATGCCTTTCTTTCCAGAGAAAAAGCCAACCCCATCCAAGCACCAAAAAAGATAACGGTATTTGGATGACCCCAAGAATATAATGCCCTTCGCTAAATGACTTACACGATAGGGCTATTGCAGATCCAATCGGCAGCAAAAAAACAGCCAAACAAAGCACCCAACAAGTAACAGCTTTGAGCAATGGAATTAGGCCGCATAGGTAGAAGTAAGTAAAAATACATGCTCCACCGACCACGCCAGCACCTATCATATAAATAAAATCATTCATTCCCCTACCGCCTTTCCAAAATCTGGCGTGTCGTCGGGCACTACATCACTCGGCGACCACCATGATGTTCTGTCGTATTTGCGCCGATCTCGGGCTTCCTTGCGCCGCAAGTAGCCGGGATTGACCATCTCTTGCAACTGGTTAAAAATAAGTCTGTCTGTTGCCGCTCTGGTATACCACAGGTTTGCAAAAGGCGTATGAGATTTTGCAAATTTGATGGTTTCGTTGGCGGCATTGGCTTTGTTATCACCCATCGCAGAACGCACCCCACGGTTGCCAATCGCTATAAGCTGAGTCGCATCGCCAAGGATAGGGCCGCCAACCAGATCAGCAAGGCCGCGACCATCCGGGGTTGTGCCTGATTTGAGTACATCACCATAGACACCCAGCGCACCACCAGCCAAAACCGCATTGACATAAAAAGATGCTTGTGTCATGTCTTGCGGATCATTGCCTTGCGCGATCTCTTTTAATTGCTGTTGCAAACCACCTAGCAAGCTCATCATGACAAATAATGGAATGCCATAAGCAGCTTTGCCCCACACCCCTTCTTGACCCATCATCCGCGCACCATGACGCATCATCAGTGCAGCAGTAAAGGACTTGAATTGCAGCATTGATCGGCCAATCTCACCCGTCCACGTGCCTTTTTGCAGATAGCCGTACATCTTGGCACGCTCACGTGCACCTGCTTCAATTACCGCCATGCCTTGCTCGTCTAGGATGTGAGCCATGTAGCGTGTGGCAGCTTGTTCTTTCGTGCGCTTGATCAAGTCAGCCATGCGCTTGTCAATGCTGCTATTAAGTCGATCAGCAACAGCTTGGCGTCGGGTTTGGCGCTCAGTGGACTTAGCTATGAAGTCATTTAGTTCTTGAGCAGCCCTATCCAAGCGCCGTGCCATTTCCGCATTCTTGTCTTTAACAGCCCTTGTTTGATCGCGCTCGGACTGTCGAATCTTAGCCTCAATCTCGGTAATGCGCCGATCAGCATTACCAACGCGCTCACCAAGTCGCTCACCAATGTTTCCTCGGATGCTGCTATTGCGCTGCACGTTTTGGTCAGCTTTGTCAGCAAGCTTAACCGCGTCCTTACCCTCTTGCACCGCATACAGAAAATCACGGATTCGACCTTGCTGTTTTTCCGCCAACAAAAACGCATCAATGTCTGCTTGTGCTTTTGCTCGCTCAATTTGCGCGTCAAGCAAGTCGGCACGGTCTTGCAGTGCTTGTCGCTCGGCTTGGCCTTTTGCGTCTTGCCGCGCCTCATACTCCGCAATCTTGGCTTGCAGATCAGCCTTGAGTGATTCAAACCTTGCTTGCCTGCCTTCAATCCATTGTTGCTCTTGCAGGTTTTTTTGATTAAGTGCATCAATTTCAGCCATGATGCCTTGCCGCATAGCATCGGCCTCTGGTGCTATCACGGCCATAATCTCAGCATCATCAATCGCCATAATGTCACGCGCCGACAGGATCATGCTGCCGTTGCTGCGCTCAAGCGGTGTAGCCTTCTGCCAGATTTGCCAGTCCCGTTCGGTAATACCTGTGCTTTCCAAAAAACTGCGATCATCGGCTTCTAAATCTTGCCATGTCTTGCTGCGGCTGAGTTTGCCGTACTTATCCATTAACATCATGCTAAAGGCTTGTTTGCGTGCTGCGGTGAGTGCGTTAAGGCCGCTTGCTCGCATGACTGCGGACGCTGCGGCATTTGAGTATTTGGCTACTTTTCCTGCTACCGTGGCTGTCGTGGTCAATCCATCATCGTTGTAGCGGTTCATGCTTGCGAGCATCTCCTCGATGCCAAGGCCGATAGACCGCGCAAGCTCACGATCGGACGCATCAAGGGGGTTCAGGTTTTTGAGTCCTTGGCCAAAGATACGATGATAGGCCAAGCCGTGCATCCAAGCTGTGCGAGCGATTGACGCAGCATCGGTAAATGACGACAGCGTCGCACCGCCTAGACGACTAGCAACATTGATTGATCGGTATGCCGCAAAAGCTTCGGCTAGTGTGGTTGATACTGCCACGTTGTTGCGTGCCACTTCGTCATATAGGCGTTCGGTGCGTCGGCGCATTTTGTTGATTTTATCGAGATCACCACCGGATAGCTTCTCGGACTTCTCGGCTTCATCAAGCAGCATTTTCAGCATATGGTTGGGATTGCTGCCAAAGCGTTCGACCAAAGCAATATCACGCGCAATTCCGTCAATGTGCTGCGTCATAATTTGCAGCAAGTCACCCTCGCCGTACTTGGCTTGGTAGGCGAGCCATTCATCACCACCCTTAAAGTGCAGGACACGCGACTCACTGCCACGATTTGAGCGTTTGCCGCCTGCGCCTGAGTAGCGCCCTGCTTCCATCTTGTTTGCGCCATCAGTGGCAATGCTCACATACGACTCATTCAAAAACTCACGCAACTGCGCATCGCTCATCAGTGAGCCGTCCTCGTTGACGTAGCGTTCTCGGCTGATCATGGGCAAGATGTCGTTTACCCACGCATCACGGCCAGCTTTGGCCACCTTGAAGGCACTGTGAACGTGCGGCATTGCCCAATCTTCAAGTTTGCCCACCATGCCACCAGCACGGTTGAAACGCTCACGCAGGATCTCAGCAACTTCTTGAAATTGCTTCGCAGCTTTGGCTGCTACAGCGTTGCCTGTGTCGGTACCGTGCAACTCGCGCACAATGTCGCGGTTCATTTCAACGTCATTTGCTAGGCCAAGCCATTTGCCTTTGGTTGCGTCAATCACGTCAAGCATCATGGACTTGGCAATCGCTGACGTTGCTTGTGCCTGACTGTCCACCGACTGCACCTGACTTTTGCCGTCATTAAACACAGCCAGCATCCGGTTAATGGTATTGAGTGGGCTAAGTTGAGTATTGGCCTCAATATCTGCTTTGGCGCGTTGTGCTGCGAGCATATCAAGCGCCAAGCGTTGCT
>CALFYA010000188.1 GCA_937952925.1 uncultured Moraxellaceae bacterium | reverse complement strand
TGCGCTCAGCGTCCCTGCAAAGAGCAAGAGCAACCGCTTAACTGACCAGCATTACGCAACACGCGGCCTTTTTTGTGGCTTGTTACTGGGCTTGAAAACCACGATAGCCTAGTGCTTCAGTCAAATGCGCTACTTGAATCTGTGTATCGCCAGCCAAATCCGCAATGGTACGCGCCACCCGAAGCACCCGATGATAGGCACGCGCCGAGAGCGCCAAACGCTGCTGTGCCATCTGCATCAGTTGTTGCTCAGCTGTGCCCAATGCGGCGTGTTGGTCGAGCTTTTGCGGGGTGAGGGCGTGGTTGGCAAAGCCTTGACGGCTGATTTGGCGTTGTCGTGCGGCAATCACCCGTGCGCGTACTGTGGCGGAATTTTCAGCAGGTTGGCTACTGTGTAAGTCAGATGCGGGCAAGGCAGGCACATCAATATGTAAATCAATCCGATCCAGCAGCGGGCCCGACAGCCGCCCACGATAACGGCTGATCATATCGGGTGAGCATTTGCAGCGTGCTGAACCATCACCACTATAACCACATGGGCACGGATTCATCGCCGCGACCAACTGAAAACACGCGGGAAAGGTCACTTGGCGCGAGGCGCGTGAAATGACCACTTCTTGTGATTCGAGTGGTTGGCGCAACACTTCGAGCACTTTGCGATCAAATTCGGGCAACTCATCCAAAAACAACACGCCATGATGCGCCAATGTAATCTCACCTGGTCTGGGCTGTGAGCCACCCCCCACCAGCGCTGCTGCCGATGCCGTATGATGCGGTGCACGAAACGGACGCAGACCAAATGCGTGAGCGTGATTGGCAATCGAATAAATATTGGCGACCTCCAAGCTTTCATCATCAGTCAAATCCGGCAAGATGCCCGCCAAGCGGGAGGCCAGCAAGGTTTTGCCTGTGCCTGGTGGGCCACTAAACAACAACGAATGTCCACCGGCTGCCGCCAATTCTAAGGCGCGCCGTGCACGGTGCTGCCCACGCACATCAGCCAAATCGGGTGCATGGGCGCTGGTGGTCTGGATTGGCGGTGGTGGCGTACAGGTGATCTGCTCTAGCCCCAATAAATGCGCGCAAATTTGCCGTAAATTGTCGGCAGCAATCACGCGTGCCTGTGGGATACGAGCGGCTTCCATGCCATTGGCTGTGGGGGTGCACAACATCCGTTTGGCTTGAGCGGCAGCACGCGAGACCGACAATACCCCCTGAATCGGGCGTAAATCGCCGTTGAGCGCCAGCTCACCCACACATTCAAACTGCTTGAGCGATTCGGGCGGAATTTGATCGCTCGCCGCCAAAATCCCCAAGGCAATCGGCAAATCCAGCCGTGAACCATCTTTGGGCAGATCGGCAGGAGCAAGGTTGATGGTGAGCCGCCGATTGGGAAACTGAAAACCGCTATTGATAATCGCAGAGCGTACCCGATCTTTACTTTCACGCACGGCTGCTTCGGGTAGCCCCACGATGGTGAGGGCAGGCAGCCCTTGGCTCAAATGCACTTCAACTTGGACTTCGGGCGCATTTAAACCCAGCGCGGTACGGGTGATCACGGTAGAAAAAGACATATCAAACTCGTATGGGGTGTTTAAGACTGTGAATTTAGCGGCTGGTCTAAAGCCAGCCTGATATTTTGCACTGCTTTGGTGCTTTTTGTTTAGACGTGCTGTTGTTGTGCAGCTTCCAATTCGTCGAGTCGTTGCGCGAGCGCAGCAATGGTGCGGCGTGCTTCAGCAAGTTGCAGTTCTTGGCGTTCAAGCTCGGCACGACTCACCAAATCAAGGCGTTCGATCCATTCGGCCAATAAAGCCCGCAGATTTTTCTCCAAATCAGTGCGTGGCTGTTCAAGTTGCTCGAGCATCGCTTGAATGAATTGCTCCATCATGGTGATGTTTTGCTCCAAATTGGTGCGCAACTAAGCAAGGTCGCGCGGTGATAAACAAGGCGATTACAAAATACTGACACGAATCTTAAAAAACAAATCAACAGATCCAGCAGTGTGTGACAGTTTTGTGATCATCCGACGAAAAAACATTGAAACATCTTGATACATTCAAAATATGTCGTATTTTAAAGAAAGAAGCTTGGCTTGGCATGCTATCTGCAATGCAGTGGCGAGTGTTTATCCCTGTGCCAGCAACCCTCAGTCGAGATTACCCGATCTGAGCGCCAGCACCAAGTGATTCACATTATGTGGATTGAACCATCATGACCCAGGAGCTCATCATGAACGCAATCAAACTGACCGCTTTAGCAACTCTGATGGCTGTAGGCGTTAGCACCCAAGCTGCTGATGTGATTACGATTCCAGACGTCACAACCAGCGGATCAGTCGCAGCAACCACCGATTATATGTATCGTGGTGTCTCTCAAACCGGTAACGACGCTGCCATTCAAGGCAACATCATGCTGGCACACAGCAGTGGCGTGTATGCTAATGTCTGGGGTTCAAGCGTTGCGGGTGGTATCAACAAAAGTGGTTCAGAAATGGACTTCTCGGTCGGTTATAGCACTGAGCTGACCGGCGCACTCAAGCCAAAACTTGATGTGGGCGTCATGCGTTATGCATACGCAGGTTCAGGCAAGCCACGCGTTGATTTTAACGAAGTTTATGGCTCGTTGACCTTTGCAAGCTTCTTGATGAAAGATGATTCGTTCAAAGGCAGTGTCGCGCTGACTGACGACTTCTTTAATCAGTCTGGCAAATATATTTATGTGGCTGCGGACTATAGCGTTCCTGTCATGGACACTGGTCTGACTGCGTTGGCTCACTTGGGTTACAACAAGTTTGACAGTGGTGTCAAACTGACCAAAGCCTTGGGTGCCGATCAAGGTAGCGACGACGATTATGTTGACTACAAATTTGGTGTTGCCGCAGGCGTACAAGGCATGACTGCAGACGTGTCCTACATTGGTTCCGATATCAGCGACAGCGATTGCGGTTCGACCATTTGTGAAGGTCGTTTTGTGGTGAGCTTGACCAAAGCGTTCTAATGCGTTTTTAGTCAGAATCCGCTATAAAGAGAAGGTCGCGCAAGCGGCCTTCTTTTTTTGGGCATCGCTGCTGGATTTTCGGTTTCCCCCACAGATGATCCGATCAGTTTGATGCCTTTTTTCCGGATGTTGGCCTGATTCTTGAATGGTTTCAGCACCGGTTTTTTAGCCTGAGGTGTCTAGAGATGAAACTCGTTACTGCGGTCGTCAAGCCGTTTAAGCTCGATGATGTGCGTGAAGCCTTGTCGGATATTGGCGTACAAGGGATTACTGTGACCGAAGTCAAAGGCTTTGGTCGCCAAAAAGGCCATACCGAGCTGTATCGCGGCGCTGAGTATGTGGTTGATTTCTTGCCAAAAGTCAAAATCGACATTGCGATTCGCGATGAGATGGTCGAGCAGGTGATTGAAGCGATTACTCGCGTGGCCAGCACCGGCAAAATCGGTGATGGCAAAATTTTTGTCAGCAACCTTGAGCAAGTGATTCGGATTCGTACCGGTGAAACCGGCCCTGATGCAGTCTAAGGATTGCAGCAAACTGGCATAGAACTTGCCTTAAAAAGTTCAAATCCTTAATCCTGCGTTGGGGGAATGCATGATGAAACGTACACTGCTTGCACTTGGATTATCCGGTGCATTGCTCACCTCAGGGCTGGCGTTTGCTGAAGATGCTGCCACGACGACAGCAGCACCAGACGCTGTTGCAATGGTAGATACCGCCCAGCCCATCCCTGCACCTGCTGAAGTAGGTACGCCAGCTGAAGCCGCGCCAGTGGTTGCAGAAGCTGCTCC
>CALFYA010000187.1 GCA_937952925.1 uncultured Moraxellaceae bacterium | reverse complement strand
GAAATCAAACAGAACGCCGCTTAAGTTGGCTGAACACCAGATTTGACAATAGCTCCAGAACAGGGCAGGATCAACGATAAAAGGTCATTGAGTGCACCATCATGTTAAAAGGCTTTGTTGCAGGCGTCCTCACCGCCAACGCGTTTGAATGGTTTGAGCATAAATATGTGCTGCATGGTGTGCCGCGTAAAGGCCAGCCACGCTATAGCCCCCATCCACCAAGCATGAATAGCCATTGGGCGCATCATCGCATGGTACGCAAAACCAAATTTGCCGATGAATGCTATGAGCAAGGCTTACACAATGACCGCACTCGTCTGGAAGTCACTCAACTTGCGGTGCTCGCTGGGGTAATGACGGTGTTTTGGCCGGTATCCAAAGGCTTTGTGATTGGCACATGGTACAGCGCAGCCAATTATTATTATGTGCACAGCCGCTCGCACTTGAGTCCTGAGTGGGCGAAAAAACGCATTCCGTGGCACTACGACCACCACATGAACACCATCCAAGACGCCAACTGGTGTGTCACCCGTCCGTGGTTTGACTACCTGATGGGCACGCGTGAAGCGTCGAGTGCGGAGTTGATGGAGTCTAATCCTCTGGGCTTGCCGTTGCCCAAAATCATTGAAGCACCGCTCAATGCATGGAGCCGTCGTTTATTTCCCAAGGTATTTGAGCGCGTGGAGGCCAATATTCGCCTAGAAAATGACCGCCGCGCTGCCGAGCGTTTGGGACAATCGCCCGAACCTACTCCAGATCAGATGGCTGAGACATCAACATAAATTCGCTTTGCCGCAGTTGATGGGGCGTTTGCCCTGTCCACTGCTTAAACGCACGTTGAAAGGCGCTTTGCTCCGAATACCCCAGCAAAAACGCAATATCCGACAGCGAGAGGCTCGCGTCTTGCAAATACTGACGCGCCAGCGCCAAACGGGTACGCGCCAAAATATTTTGGAAGGTTTGCTGCTGCTCGGCCAAGCGCCGTTGCAGACTACGCACCGACAGATTCATGGCTTCAGCCACTTGCTCAAGACCGGGTTCGCCGTTGTGTAGGCAGCGGATCAACACTTGGCGCAGCTCATCATCAAAGGTATCGACCGCTGGAAGCGCATTCATCAACGCTTCAGCCTGTTGCTCAAGGCGCAAAATCAACTGCGGATCGGCATGATTAAACGAGGTGGTTAGCGAACTGAGTGGAAAAGACAAGCGTGTTTTGTCAGCAGCAAAGCGAATCGGACAATCAAAAAACGCATGGTATTGGGCGGCAACATCATCGGGCACGTGATGAATCAAATCCAACGACAACAGGCGGACATGATCAAAGGTGGTCAGCTGGCGTAGCACGGTCACAAACAACGCCAACAAGGTTTCATCTTGTAATAACGTCGGTTGAACGCGCTCAATGCCCCAACTGATTTCTAAGGCATCATCATTAAAATTGATTTCCATCTCGTTGGCATCGTAGGCCAAGCGGTGATAGCGCATAAAGCGCAGCATCATTTCCCACAAGGTATCGCACGACAAACTCAAGTAGCCCAGCACGCCAATATCGCTGACTTGCGCATGTGCACCAAGTGCCAACCCCAAGCGCACCTCAGGGCATTGCACTTGGATAAACTCCAGCATCTGATGAAAATCAGCAATCGGAATACGGTCTTGCGGAGTATATTGATGTGCGGCGCTGGGTGCGTTCAATCCATAACGATGGCAATAGCGCAGCAGCAAACTGGCAAAACTCCCGCTCATCGAGGCTGAACCAAACATGCCAGAGGATCTCCGCAGTCAATCGACGCAAAATACCCAAACACTTTAGATGATCATCGACCAAAGGGGAATTGTCATCTGTGCCTGTTTGTGTGGTCATAAACGTGATGTTGTGTAGATCGGTGTGGATCTGATCAACAAATCAACACACACCGATGACATGGTGCTTGGTGGCGGTTCAGAGTAAAATTCGCCGCATTCATTTTGGCAAGTCGAGTATCCCCATGACCGTGGCAACCCGTAAACCGCATGTGCTGATGATTTTGGATGGCTTTGGTCATCGTGAAGCGGTTGAAGACAACGCCATTTTGGCCGCCAACACGCCCAACCTCAATGCCATTAAAGCCAAACATCCGCATGGGCTGATTTCGGGGTCAGGGGAAGATGTGGGTTTACCTGACGGCCAAATGGGCAATTCCGAAGTCGGACACATGAACTTGGGTGCAGGCCGTGTGTTGTACCAAGACTTCACACGGATCACCAAAGACATCCGTGAAGGTGCGTTTTTTAACCATCCCGTGCTCGTCGATGCTGTGGAACAAGCCAAAGTCGCAGGCGGCGCGCTGCATGTGTTTGGTTTGCTATCCGAAGGCGGTGTGCATTCGCACCAAGATCACCTGATCGCCATGTGTGAGCTGGCGATAGGTCGGGGTGCCACCGTGTATGTGCATGCGTTTTTGGATGGCCGTGATACCCCACCGCGCAGTGCCGAACCTTCTTTACAAAAAATGGATGCTGCCTTGGCTGCGGCAAGTGGCAAAGCCGGTGCAGGCACAGGCCGGATTGCCTCATTGTGTGGCCGCTATTATGCCATGGATCGCGATGAGCGTTGGGAGCGGGTTGAGCAAGCCTATCGCTTGCTGACCGAAGGCGTGGGGGTGCGTCAAGCCGACAGCGCCGAAGCGGGTTTGGCCGCCGCATACGCTGCCGGTGAAAACGACGAATTTGTCAAAGCCACCGTGGTGGGTGAGTCGGTGCGTATCCAAGATGGCGATAGCATCGTGTTTATGAACTTCCGTGCCGACCGCGCCCGTGAATTGACCCGTGCTTTTGTCGAAGATGATTTTGCAGGGTTTACTCGTGCGGTGCGTCCGGCACTGAGCCGTTTTGTGATGCTCACCCGCTATTCGGCCAAAATTCCTGCACCTGTTGCGTATGCGCCAGACGAGCTGAAAAACTCGATTGGTGAATATGTGGCCAGTCTAGGCAAAACCCAACTGCGCATTGCCGAAACCGAAAAATATGCGCACGTCACGTTTTTCTTTAGTGGTGGCCGCGAAGAAAACTACGCGGGTGAAGATCGGATCTTGATCAAATCACCCGATGTGGCGACTTATGATCTCAAGCCTGAGATGAGCGCCTTTGAAGTCACTGATCAATTGGTGGCGGCAATTGAGTCGGGCAAATACGATCTGTTGGTGGTCAACTTTGCCAATGGTGACATGGTGGGGCATACCGGTGTATACGCGGCAGCAGTCAAAGCGGTCGAAGCTTTGGATGTGTGTATTGGTCGTGTATACGATGCGGTACAAAAGATGGATGGAGAGATGCTGATCACGGCTGATCATGGTAACGTCGAGCAAATGATGGACTATGACAGTGGTCAGGTGCATACCCAACATACCACCGAATTTGTGCCGTTGATTTATGTGGGCAATCACGCGGCCACCATTGTCACCGGTGGTATCTTGGCCGATGTTGCCCCAACCTTACTGCAATTGATGGATATTCCTGTGCCAGCCGACATGACTGGCCGCTCTTTGCTGGACATGGTAACTGCATGAACAAAGCCGGTTGGTGGATGGCCTGTGGATTTGGAATATGGAGCGTCTCGTGCTCAGTGATCGCCGTATCGCCTGATTCCACCCCAACACCAACCAGCACACCGCCCGCACAGGTCAGCCCTGAGCTGGCGGACGAACCGCCGTTGCCACTGGCATCGCTGCGCTTGTTTGCCGACGTCTATGAGCGCGTTCGTCAGCACTACGTCGAGCCAGTCAGTGACGAACAGCTGTTTGATAATGCCTTACATGGGTTACTCGCCGAATTAGATCCTTATTCTGAGTTTTTAGATGCCAAAAGCTATGACACCATCTTAGAGTTTACTGATGGTGAAATGGCGCGTTCGGGCGTGACACTCAAGCAAACCAATGACCAATGGCGGATTGAGCGGGTTGAGCCGGATTCTTCCGCCATGCGTGCCGGTCTGGTGGTGGGGGATGTGGTGGTGCGTATAGATGGCAAAACCCTGCGCAACCTCAGCCAACAAGATATCGACCAGTTGCTGATGGGTGCGGTGGGCAGTACCGTGCGCCTACAAGTCAGCAGTCAAGGCCAGCGCAGCCGTGAAGTGCGGGTATTACGTCAAATCGTCGATGCCCAAGCGGTCGAATCTGAGCGTTCGGCTGATGGGATTGGGGTGCTGAAAATCCATGCCTTCCAAACCAAAACCGGTGCACAAATTCAGGCCATTTTGGATCCTTGGACACAGCAAGATCAAGTGCGTGGCATCGTGCTGGACTTACGCGACAACCCTGGCGGCTTATTGTCGAGTGCGGTAGAAGTCGCCAATTATTTTTTGGATCAAGGATTGATTGTCTCGACCCGAGGACGTGGCGAGCCTGAACAGCGCTATCAAGCCTTGTCACAGCAGCGTTATGCCGGCTTGCCGGTGATTATGTTGATGAATCGCTACTCAGCGTCGGCATCAGAAGTGTTGGCGGGTGCCTTGCAAGATCATCAGCGTGCCTTGATTGTGGGGCAAACCAGCTATGGCAAAGGCTCGGTACAAAAGCTCTGGCCGATTGAAAATGGCCGTGCGATCAAGCTGACCGTGGCGCGTTATTACACCCCCAACAATCGGATGATCGAAGGGCGGGGGATTCAACCCGATATTCGTTTGCCGTTACCCGATCCAAGTGCGCAGCATGATGTGGTGTTGCAACAGGCCATGGATATTTTGCGGCAGCGACTACTTCCTGTTACACCGGTCACGACGATGTCGGTCGCGACGGCTGCGCCAAACACACCACCGTCAAATCCGCAAAAAAAGTAAGATTTTTCTGTAGTTGTGCATGCGCTGTCGCTTGATCTGCGGGCGCAGGCTGGGCAGCGAGTTGTAATGCCTGTGCATGATAGCCACAGGCTTGGCTCAAACGATCGGCCAAGAGTGCCGCATTAGCCGCCCCCACATAAGCCGAACCTGCCACCAGCGGTTGCCCCAAATCCACATACAGCTGTGCGGCTTGCGCAAAATATTGACTCGATTGTTGATAGCTCTCTAGCGTGGCAGGTGGATGAAGGGTGTCTTGCCAACGGGTCGACTTGTACAACTCACCGAGCGCAAAGGCGGTCTTGGCCTGTCCGAGGGGATCGTGTTGTTGGATAAAGCCTGTCAGCGCCTGTTGTAGCAGCCGCTCGGCGGCGTGGACAGAGGATGCCGTTTGCGTTGCACCAAGGCCGAGCTGGAGTTGCTGTGTGGGTGTCAGAGGCGTGTACTGACAGGCGCTCAGGGTCAATCCACACCAGAGCGCGACATGCTTAATCGTTATGGTCATCCAAAACCCCTTCATCAGCCAAATCTTCTTCTTCGCCTAGCCCTAGTTTTTTCAGGCGATAGCGCAGTGAGCGAAAACTCATGCCCAACTTACGGGCAGCGGCAGTGCGATTCCAGTGGCTTTGTTCGAGCGCTTTGAGGATGATTTGTTTTTCGATGTGTTGCAAATACAGCTCCAGACCTTCCGCGGGTAAGCCTTGAGCGGTGAGCGCGGGGAGTTCGGTTGCAGCGGTGACTGCCAATGTAGACGCAGGGGGAGCGCTACCAAGCACCGGAAAATCATCAAAACTGGCATCAACCAACAGGCTTTCGGGTTGGCAACGACGCAAATCCAATTGTAAATGTTCGGGCAAAATCACCTGCCCTTCACACAGGGTCAATGCTCGCTCAAGGGTGTTTTGCAGCTCACGCACATTACCTGGGAAGCTATAGCTGAGGAGCAGACGCTTGCTGTCATCCGACAAGGTGGGTGGTTCAATCTCCCACTCCTGACAAATGCGTTGCAAAAAGGCATCAGCGAGCAACAGCACATCCTGCTCACGTTCGCGCAAAGGGGGCAGCAGCAGCTCAATCACATTGATGCGATAAAACAAATCTTGGCGAAAATGCCCAGCCTGTACCATGTCTTCTAGGTTTTTGTGGGTGGCACTGAGCAACCGAATATCGACTGGAATTTCACTTTGGGTGCCAATTGGGCGGACTTTTTTCTCTTGGATGGCACGCAGCAATTTGACCTGCATCGACAGTGGCAGATCGGCCACTTCATCCAAAAAAAGCGTACCGCCACTGGCCGATTGAAACAGCCCTTGTTTGTCTTCGGTGGCGCCGGTAAAACTGCCTTTTTTATGCCCAAAAAACTCACTTTCCATCAACTCGGCGGGAATCGCACCACAGTTGACCGGAATAAACGGGCCATTGCTGCGCGGCCCCAACTGGTGGATCAGCCGCGCCACCACTTCTTTTCCGGTGCCCGACTCACCACTGATATACACCGGTGCTTGGGAGCGAGCGAGTTTGTTGAGCATGGTACGCACCTGTTGCATACGACTCGATTGCCCAATCAAACGTTGCTCGCTCAAGCTCTGCGACTGTGGTGATGCGGTGGCCGACTGATGTACCTGTAAGGCGCGTTCGATCAATTCGCGCAAGCGAGCAAGCTCAATCGGTTTGCTGACAAAATCAAACGCACCGGCTTTGAGTGCATCAATGGCAATATCCATACTGCCATAAGCGGTAATCACCGCCACCGGCAGCTGTGGGTGATGCTCGCTGATATGTGCCACCAATTCTAATCCACGCCCATCGGGCAAATTTAAATCGGTCAGACACACATCAAAACGTTTGTGTTTGAGCAAGCGATACGCATCCGCCAAGTTGGCGGCCAATTCACAGTCAATCCCCATCCGCATCAGGGTCAGACGCATCAACGTCCGCAGATCCGCTTCATCATCGACAATGAGAGCAATTTTTCGTGACACGTCGTTTATCCTTGCAAAACATAAGCCTTCAATCAGAAGGTTTAAGCATGGGTTGTTGGTGAAAAAATTAAACGAAAACAAGCGCCTGTAGGAGTGGGGACATGAAATAAACGTGCTCCATTGGCCTCGCAAAAGGCGCGGGATAAATATAATCCCAAGCCAGTCCCTTGCGGTTCGGTGGTAAAAAATGGTTCAAACAAGGTTTTGCGTGCCTCTTCATTCACCCCTGCGCCGTTGTCGGTCACATCCAGTTGCACGCGATGCTGCTCATCATAGCTGGCAATCAAGCGTACATGCGGCTGGGTCTGGATTTTTTGGGCATGGTACAGTCCATTTTGAATCAGATTCATCAACACCTGTTCGAGCTGTTGAGGATCAAAGCGTACCAGCAAGTCTGATTGTAATTGAGTCGAAATGTGAGGGGAACCGGCAAAATGCTCGTGGAGCATCGCGTGCAGCCATTGGTCGAATGTGAGGGTCTGCGGTGTGGCTTTTTGCCGCCGTGACAATTGCAGCACATTTTCAATAATGTGATTCATGCGCTGACTTTGTTTGCAAATCATCGACAGCAGTTCTTGATCCGCCGCATCGACAATGGTGTCTTGCAACAGCTCCGCTGCTTGGCTAATTGCAGCCAATGGATTGCGAATCTCATGGGCAATACTGGCCGTTAGCCGACCGAGTGAAGCGAGTTTGAGTTGTTGAGCTTGTTGATTAACCCGCTCTAAGCCTTCGATAAACAAAATCAACATGGGGGAAGAGTCTTTGTAGTCCAGACTACTCAAGTAAATCCCAAGGGTTTGCCGCTGACCTTCTGTATCACTGTCGAGCACAAGTTGCTCCATGCCATCATCAATCGCATGCTGTACCAAATGCTCAAATTGTGTGGAAATGCGATGCAAAGGATAGCCCACCCGAATTTGTCGATTGAGCAGCGCTTGTGCGGCTTGGTTGGCGACGATCACCTGTAGATCCTGATTGAGCACCAACACGCCCGATTGCATCCGCTCGACAATCCGTTGATTGATGATTTGCAATTGCCGCATTTGGCGGGCTTGCTTGGCGGCGACCGCTTCCACATCTTGTAGGCGCTTGACCACATGACGGGTCAGCAGTGAGACGCCCAAAAAGCTAATCGACAGTAAAATGGCACCGCCAATACTGCGGATATCGGTTTGTTGAGTGATGGCAAAAAAGAACTGCTGCCACACCACCATAATCACCGCGAGCAATGCCACCATCAGCGCACGCACCGAGGGCAGCAAAATATTGGCCGCAACCACCACCACCAAATACAGCATGGTCATCTGTAGGCTAGGGCCGCCGTTGGCATACAGCATGACCGACAGTGCCAACACATCGACAATCAGCATCACCAAGAGCTGACTTTGATGTTGAAACGGCCAGTGCCGAAACACCGCATAGCCCATCAGGGTGGCAAAACAATAGCCTGCAATCGACTGTAAATACAGATAAGGCGCAAAAGCGCCCACAATCGGATTATTGACGGTGAGTAAAAACAGCAGAATCAAGAAGAACGACAAGACCATCCGATACGCCGCATAAATCAATCCAAGGCGGCGGATCGGTGAGAGGATTGGGGATTCTTCAACAGAGGTGATCATGTTAGGGCTTAATTAATCCATAACGCATGGCTTGGTGGGTCAATTTGACATCGCTATCAATGCCAAGTTTTTCAAAAATCCGATACCGATAAGTGTTCACGGTTTTGACACTGACAAACAACCGATCGGCGATTTCTTGCGGGCTGACACAATTGACCACCATCATCGCCACTTGCATCTCCCGCTCAGACAGCAAATCAAACGGCGAGTTGTGTTGATCCGACAAATAACTACTCGCCAGCTGCTCGGCGATATCGGCACTAAAATATTTGCCGCCTTGCATCACTTTGCGGATCGCTCTCACCATTTCTTCAAGCGGTGCACCTTTGGTGATATAGCCTTTGGCACCAGCTTTGAGCAGCAGTGACGGGTACGGTTCTTCGGCCAAACCGCTCACCGCCAGCACCCGAATATCGGGGCTGATTTGAATCAAGCGGCGAGTGGTTTCGACCCCGCCAATACCGGGCATATTTACATCGAGCAGCACCACCTGTGGGTGTAAGCGTCGCACCAAATCAATCGCCATCTCACCAGAATCAGCCTGACCGACCACTTCAATATCCGGATGGTCAGCCAGCATTCGACAAATCCCTGTACGGACTAATTCATGATCATCAACGACCAGTACCTTGACCATTTCCCACTCCCTCGTAACGTGGTAAATTTTTTGTTAACGAAAGTGTATAACCTTGCGTATTCCATTAGCGATTGGTCATGCTAGTGTTGACGCAATTTTTCACTTTCAAGTGAACCGTAGTGGATCTGTCGCAACGTTGTGCAGCCCTCGGCTGCTTTGTCGTCGCTTCTCTCATCCATAGTGCCAGCAGGATGCCCATCATGAAACCGTTTTTTTTGTCTGCCGTCAAAGGCTGTTGTTGGATGATTGGTTTGAGTACCTTGAGCCTGTCGGTTCAAGCTGCTTTGACCATTGAGCAGCAACCGCGTACTGCTCAAATGGGATGGAGTGATGATCAAGCCCGTCAGATGATGTCTGAAGGTGAAACCTTCAACGAATTGGCCGTAGATGTGCGTCAATTGCCAACGCGTCCGGTCGTGCCGACGCCCCCTGCAACCCTCACCACCATTGTGGAGCAGGTACGTAGCGGCAGTGAAGCTGCCGTACAAAAGGTGCAAAATGTACTGAGCTTAAATGCCAATGCAGCGGTGGTGATGGATGGCAGTAGTGGCGATATTTTGTATGGTAAAAAAACCGATCAAGTGCTGCCGATGGCGTCAATCACCAAAGTGATGACAGCAATGGTGGTGGCCGATGCGCGTTTGGATATGGCTGAAAAAATTGTGTTGCAGCCTGATGATTTTGTAGGCCCCAAGAGTGCCAGCTCCAATCTGCGCGTAGGCGATACCCTCAACCGTGCTGAAATGATGCTGATGGCATTGATGAAGTCAGAAAACCCTGCGGCTAAGTCATTGGCACGTACCTATCCGGGTGGCTACAACGCATTTATGCGTGCCATGAATGCCAAAGCCAAAGCCTTGGGTATGACTACGGCGTTTTTTGGTGATCCCACTGGATTGGACTCCCGCAACTCGGCTTCGCCCCGCGATTTGGCACGTATGGTGAGTGCCGCTTACGACTATGGGGTGATTCGTCAGTTTTCCACCCAGCAATCGTATGACTTTAATTTGGGGACACGTGTGCTGCGTGCTGGTAATACCAATTCATTGGTACGCAATGGACAGTGGAATATTGGCTTGTCTAAAACCGGCTATATCAACGAAGCAGGTCGCTGTGTGGTGATGCAAGCCCAAGTCAATCAACGCCCTGCGGTGATTGTGCTAATGGGTGCCAATAGCTCGCAGTCACGGGCAGGGGATGCCACCCGTATTTTGTCGTGGTTGCAAGATCGTTTTACCCGCTAAACCCCACCAAAATGTGCGAGCCATCACATTGGCTCGCCAATTATCCAAAATAGTTGTCTAACTCGCTTATTTATTGCATATTTTTAAATGCTTATGGATCAATGAATCCACACATCCCCCAAGGCACAAGGCGTTTGCCACGTTTGCCGGTTCAATGATAATCGGGTGTTGAGATGCAAGTACTGATCGTGTGTACGGCCAATCGTTGCCGTAGTGTGATGGCACAAGCCTTATTTGATCAGGCAGCAGCGCGCTGCTCGCTGCCGTTGACGGTGGCGTCCGCAGGTTTGGCAGTCAAACGTGCTGAGCCTGCTGATCCCATCACCATTCGGCTATTGCAACGCCAAGGCTTGCAGCCTCATCTGAGCCATCAAAGCCGTCGTATACAAGCCTTGATGCATCATCCGTGGGATTTGATTTTGGTGATGGAGCCGATGCAACGTGCGCTCATGATTGAGCGCTATCCCCAATACCGCAGTCAGATTTTTTGCTTAGATCCCGCGTTGCAAGCGATCATCGATCCCTATCGCCACAGTTGGCAGACCTATCAAGCCACCCTTGAGCAGATGCAGCCGATGGTCGAGTATTGGATGGCACGTTTGTTTGCACCACTTGTACAAGGCCAGCCATGCAGCAGTGCTGCGGCACAGGTCATGCGTTAGCAAAAACTCAGTGTGCCATAGCAGTTGGGTTGAAAGCCTTGGCCATTTAATTGTAGATCGGTCAGGGTGAGCACCAACGGGGTTGGCACGTTTAAGTTGCCAATCGTCACATTCACGTCACCCGCACCACTAATCACATTGCCCAATTGGTTGACATTGAGCGATGCCGCATTATTTTCATTCATCAAATAGGTGGTGATTTGCTGAGCGATTTGTGGAAACAACGGTGCAATATCAATGTCTTTGGTTGGGTCTACGCTGCCCAGATTGATGGGGTCAGACATCGAGAGCCACCAGCCTTTTTTGGCAATATCGGTGACGGTTTGTGCGGGATTTTCAGGGTTAGGGCCTGAGTAGCTACCCGGCCAACGGATGTCTTGCGATTGTACCGACAAGTAACCGGCTGAGCGGATGGGCAAATGGTGGATATAGCCCAAGCCTTGGTTGATGGTGACATCACCCACAATATTGTTGATCGACCCTTTCATCATTACGCTTTGTAGAATGTCGCCGTTTTGAATAAAGATACAGGCCAAAAAACCACAATCGGTGATGCGAGCGCGAACAGAACCCCCTTGCGTTTGCACTTCTCGCGGCACATTAAATCCCCAATCAATCGGCGATTCGACCGGATTGTGATAAATGGTCTGACCGTTGGCCGGATAGACATTGCGCCAATCGACTTTGATGGACGGCACGTTGAGGGTGGCTTTGAGCGGTAGGCTGGTGATGCGGTTACTGTTCACCACGATCCCAGAGCGGATAAACGGAATATTGTCCATCCGTGGAATTTTAAAGCCGCCATCAATGGTTTGGAAGGTAATCGGCTCAATTGCCCCACCCAAAAACCCAAGTCCGGTGACTTTGACTTTACCGGTCACTTGGTTGTTGTAGGTGCCGGTCACGCCGTTGACCGTATAGCTGGCGTTACTACTGGCGATAAAGTCGCGTGCACCGGTGTTGGCTCTCCCATATACATACCCACTACTGTCAGATTGAATCCGTAAGAATCCAGATAAACTATTGATTCCATTTGGTGTGCCGGTGTTTTCTAGGCCAGCCGTGAGTAAGCCTTGGAGTTTTTCTGCGCTAAAGCGAATCCCTGCAATTTCACGGGTTGAAGCAGAGGTCGGGTTTTTGACGGCAATTTCAAAAAACGGGTTGGTGACGGTGGCCGAGCTGCCCACGCGGTCTTCACGGGTCATGGCAATCGGGTTGCCACCGGCATCAAAATTTTGCCCACTCAACGACAAATAATCGATATCAAGGTCACAATTGGGTTTGCCAGCACCCGCATTGACGCCACCACAACCAAGTTGCAATTTGCGGATGTTGAGGTTCATTTCCATTTCGGCTTGCAGACCCATGCGATAAAAACCGAGTCCACCTTGCTGGGTGTATTGGTAGTGATATAACGCCTGTCCTGCGGTACGAGACATTTCTTCATCGGTCAAGGCTTGCATGGCATATAGCGTTGGGCTTGCTGAGATGCTGATCAGCAGCAAGGAATACACAGCCTTGTGTCGTGCAAAAGAGCGGGGCATCAGATCAGATTCTAGGGGGGAGATAGGGTGCGGGTAGGCTCAAAACATTTCTTTAAAATGCGTGTTTGAGTATAAAATGAACATGAACGCTGATTCATATTAATTCGTTCAATTATTGAACTTATAGAAATAAAAACTGTTTTTATTGGTTTTAATAAATAATGGCTTTTAACAAAAAACCGCCCGAAGGCGGCTCTCTGATGCAAGACAGCTTACATATTTTTCAAGATGCCGTCTTTGACTTGCGCCAAGGTGGCATCAATGCCCAGCATGACGGCATCAGCGCATTGCTTGATCGCAGTATCAGGGTCTTTGAGACCATTACCAGTCAAGGTGCACACGATCACCGAGCCTTCAGGGATTTTGCCGTTTTTGATGTCACGGATCACGCCACCGACCGATGCAGCAGAAGCAGGTTCGCAGAACACCCCTTCATACATCGACAGCATGCGCTGTGCATCCAAGATTTCTTGGTCGGCCAGCTCGTCAAACCAGCCGCCCGATTCGGCCATGACGGCGTGGGCTTGTTTCCAGCTTTGTGGGTTGCCAATCCGGATCGCAGTCGCAACAGTCTCTGGGTTTTTGACCGGTTCGCCACGCATAAACGGTGCAGAACCATCAGCTTGATAGCCAATCATTTTCGGGCGGGCGTTTTTGGCAATCACTGGCTCGCCGGTAAACTGACAATTGCCTTCACACAAGGCGCAGCCGTCGGTGACTTTTTCGCCTTTGGGTGTGGCCGACTCGCTGTAGCCAATCCAGTGTGCGGTGATGTTACCGGCATTGCCAACGGGCAGCGCGTGGTAGTCTGGCGCACGCCCCAATTCTTCAATGATCTCAAACGCGGCGGTTTTTTGACCTTGCAAGCGGTAGGGGTTGATGGAGTTGACGATGGTCACCGGCGCTTCGTCGGCGACTTCTTTGACCAGTTGCATGCCGTCGTCGAAGTTGCCACGGATTTGCAGGGTGATCGCGCCGTACATCATCGCTTGGGCGAGTTTACCCATGGCGATTTTGCCTTCGGGGATCAACACAAACGCTTTGATACCCGCACGCGCGGCATAGGCGGCAGCGGCGGCGGAGGTGTTGCCGGTCGAGGCACAGATAATCGCTTTGCTACCGGCTTCAACCGCTTTGGTCACCGCCATGGTCATGCCACGGTCTTTGAATGAGCCGGTGGGGTTGAGACCTTCGTATTTCACATAGATCTCGACGTTTTTGCCGATGATGCGTGGAATATTTTCCAGCTTGATCAACGGGGTGTTGCCTTCACCGAGCGAGATGGCACGCGTGCTAGCAGAAACAGGCAGACGATCACGATAACGGTCGATCAGGCCAGTGTAGCGGGCATGGTTGAGCAATGACATGTCAGTATTTTTCCGTCAAAAAAATCAAAGATAACCACCAAATGCACGCAATGGATTAACCATCGAGGGCTTCAAGGCGGATGCGAACCACAGGCGCGTGAATCGCGCTCAAGGCTTCGATCTCGGCGATGGCTTGGTTCATACGGCTTTCGACCACCGGTTGGGTCAGCAAAATCACCGGTACACGACCAGCAGTTTGCTCAGGTTTTTGCAAAATCGCGTCGATATTGATGCCCGCACGGCTCAAAATCCCTGCCACATCGGCCAGCACACCCGGTTCATCGGCAGCATCTAAGCGCAGATAATAGGCGGTGGTCATTTGATCGGCTGGCAAAATCGGGGTGTCGGCCAGAGCATCGGGTTGGAACGCCAAATGGGGGACATGGCGACCAATGCTTTCGTCGGTGAGTAAGCGCACCAAATCCACCACGTCCGCCACCACCGCAGAAGCCGTCGGCCCTGAACCGGCACCTGCGCCATAGTACAAGGTCGCGCCGACCGCATCGGATTGTACCAATACCGCGTTTTTGACGCCGTTGACGTTGGCAATCAGACGCGCTTCGGGGATCAAGGTGGGGTGTACGCGCAGCTCAATGCCCGCATCGGTACGACGCGCAATGCCCAAATGCTTGATGCGATAGCCAAGTTCTTCGGCGTATTCGACATCTTGGGCGGTCAGCTTGGTGATGCCTTCGGTGTAGACTTTGGGGAATTGCAGTGGAATACCAAACGCAATCGAGGCCAAAATAGTCAGCTTATGCGCTGCATCAATGCCTTCGACATCAAAGGTCGGATCGGCTTCGGCATAACCCAAGGCTTGTGCTTCGGCCAACACATCAGCAAAGGCGCGGCCTTTGTCGCGCATTTCGGTCAAAATAAAGTTACCGGTGCCATTGATGATGCCGGCCAGCCAGTCGATACGGTTGGCGGCTAAGCCTTCACGCAGTACCTTGATAATTGGGATGCCACCCGCCACCGCCGCTTCAAACGCGACATGCACGTTGTTTTGCTCGGCAGCCGTAAAAATTTCATTGCCGTATTCGGCGAGTAGGGCTTTGTTGGCGGTGACCACATGTTTGCCATGACGAATCGCTTCCATCACGATGTCGTGGGCAAGGGTCTTGCCGCCAATCACTTCCACAATAATATCGACATTGTCGGCACGGGCAATCGACAGCAAGTCGTCGCTGGCCACAATGCCATCAAGGTGCAGATCAGGGCGTGGACGGCGAACCCCAACATGGGTAATTCGAATCTCACGGCCGGTACGACGGGTAATTTCGGCTGCGTTTTCCTGCAGCAACCGTAGTGCACCTGCACCGACTGTACCCAGACCTAGGATCGCTAGATTCACTGGTTTCACCATCTCACCCCAATTGCAAAAATAAAGGCCACGATCATAGCCAAAAACCCCTGTCGCTGAAAGGCTACAGGGGACTGGTGGTCAGGCTTTTGACACAAAATGTATGGATTGAACTTGCGGCGGCAATTGTAGCGTGATGCTTATAGCCCCAGTTGTTTGGCCAGCTCCGGTGCAGGGATGTAACCACCTAGATATTTGCCATCGGGTGTGTAAATGGCCGGTGTGCCATTGACCCCGATTTGCATGCCAATTTCACGGTGTTTCATCACCGGATTTTCACAGCTGGCCGCTTGGACTTTGATGCCGTTTTTGGCTTGCGTCATGGCGCTGTTGCGATCTTCGCTACACCATACCGCATTCATGTCGGGCATCGATTGGGGCGAGCGTGGCCATGCCAGATAACGCACCTCAATGCCTTGTGCCAAGATTTGATCCATTTCGCTGTGCAGTTTGCGGCAATAGCCACAGTCGGCATCGGTAAATACATACACGGTGGACTTGGGTTTGCCTTGTGGTGAAAACACAATCATCTCAGACGTAGGCACCGATGCGAGGAGCTTGGCGGCATCCGCTTGCATTAAGGGCGCGGCAATATCGACAATATTGCTTTTATCCAGCCGTACCACATCGCCTTGGATAATATGTTTGCCATCTGCGGTGGTAAATACCGGTGGTAAGCCCTTCAGGGTGACCCAGTATAAATTTGGAATTTCAGTGCTTTGAACGCTGGTGACAGTGCTGTTGAGCCCAGCGTTTTTGAGATTGGCGGTCAGTTGTTGAGCCAAATTGGCAGGGACAGCACCTGAAGATTTGGGCGTGGCGGGTTGAGACTCGCTACTGCTACAAGCGGCGGAGGTCAGCAATAAGCTACAGGCCAAAAATTTCATGGAAATGGAGAGCGCGCGCATGGGTCATCCTTTGAAAGCGGGGCAAATGGCCATAGCATGGCAAAAAAATCATTGATCCGCATTATGCCTGCTCTGATCGGGCTTGTGGGCAGACCAAGCGTGCAGCGATTGTCGAAAAACTGTGAGATCCATCAACAAACTGTCATGGATGATGCAGAAAATATGACCTTTAGAGGTCAGGGTTGGTGGTATGGACATCCTCAATCAATTTGCGCAGTTAGAACAACTGCTGGTACAGCCCACATTGGGTGCACGTCGTCGCTTATATCAAGTGATTCATCAATTGCTCGATCAGTCTATTTTGCCTTATGAGTCGATGGGGCTGATGATTCGTGATCAAGATGGTCAGCCGGTGGTGGGTGGGCTTGAGCAAACTGTCTGGCAAACCTTATGGGGCGACATGGCGCAGCGTGAATCGATCTTGTTGCAGCGTTTATTGGGTGGAGAAACGCGTCTGCAACAGGCGCAGCAGCAGCTGCTCGCACGCTATGCGATTCGGCAAATTAATCATGTGCTCCGGCGCTTGATTGAGCTACATCAGCAGCATTTTATTTATTTGAACCGTGAAGATATGCAGGCGTTGCAAGTCCTGTATCAATATATGGTGGTCAGCCGTTTTGCCCGTTATTTTGATCTCGCGGTGCTTAACAGCCTGCTGCAAGCCCCGCATCCGGATCTGGTGCCAACGCCTTCAACCACGCGGATGGTAGGTTTGGTGTAGCTCGTGTAGACGCTTGCGTGCCACGTGGGTGTAGATCTGCGTGGTGGCAAGGTCGCTATGTCCCAGTAACATCTGCACCGCCCGCAAGTCGGCACCGTGATCGAGCAAATGGGTGGCAAAAGCATGGCGTAGGGTATGGGGCGATAAAGACTGTTCAATCCCTGCGCTCAGGGCATGGGCTTTGAGCGCATACCAAAAGTTTTGGCGGGTCATGAAACCGCCATGGACGGTCACAAACAACGCATCACTTTGCCCACGACGCAGGAGTTGTGGGCGTGACTCAGTGAGATAACGCTCAATCCACTCTATGGCAATCTCGCCGAGCGGGACGAGCCGATCTTTGCTGCCTTTGCCCGTAATCCGCACAAAGCCAGCATTGAGATTGAGGCCATCCAAACTAATGCTGAGCAGCTCAGAGACGCGCAGCCCACAAGCGTACAGCACTTCGAGCATGGCACGATCACGCAGACCTAGCGGACTGTCGATATCGGGGGCGGCGAGCAACGACAACACGTCATGCTCAGACAAGTCTTTGGGCAAACTGCGACCGAGTGCAGGTGTTTTGTGATTGGCCGTCGGGTCATCGACACGCACCGCCAAGGTCATTTGTAGCCGAAAAAATTGACGCAACGCAGAGAGCATACGGGCAATCGAGCGTGGGCTTTTGTCTTCATCTTGCATGGCAAGTAGCCAACGATCAATGTGCTGCGATGTCCAATCGGGCAACGGTGTGGGGTCAAATTGTTGCGCCAAACACAGATCGCTCAGATAGGCGTTGCGGGTGTGGGGGCTGACTGCTTGTGCAATCAGGTGATCACGAAATTGATGCAGGTGTGAGGCTGCATGCGGTAAGGCGACCGGACTCGGTAGCCGTGGTTTTTTGGCTGGCGTGTGCAACATACAACAATCCTCAATCATTTTGTTTTGTGGTTTGTTGTCCGCCATGCCCACAGGGCGTCTGTGGGCATGTAGGGCGATTGCACATGGCAATCCCCTGAGGGTCTGTTGACATTTCACGCGTGAGCCGCGTTGCTTGGCAAAATTGTGCCAGACAAGGCGGAACATGCAGCCAAGGGTTACTCCCTTGGCAAATGTGACAACGAAGTCTGGTGCAATTTTGCCAGCAACCCGAAGGGACATGACAATTTTTTGCCGCTACGGCGTTGCATCTTGTTTGCTTAGAGTGACTAAGCCGCACAAGCTGCGCCTTGTATCGCCTAAAAAATTGTCTATGTCGCAGCCACGGCTGAAACGTCAATAGACCCTAACCACGGACAATTTTACCGGTATACAACACCGCACCGGTCGGTGCGCCAGTGGGCGAGCCACCGGTTGGTTCTAAGCTGATTGCCAAAATCGAATCTTTGCTGATCAGATCACGCTGCACTTGTGAGAGCATCGCTTGTCCATCTTTGAGTTTGATCACCCCAAGTGAGCGCGGGGCAGCACTGCCTTGGATGCTCCACAGCTCAAGGTCACGGTCGCTAGGCACGGTGGCAGCCCCAACATCGGTCAGCACCAATTGTTGATCCTGTTGGCGCACCACCCATGCGGCTGATTTATCATCTGCACTCAACACCGCAACATCCCGAATCACTTGCTGCACCATGACCGGTGGGGCTTGAATGATTTGTGGAGCAGGGTCAGGCCGTAACACCACAAACAGTGCCAACCCTGCTGCAACGGCTGAGCTGAATCCTGTCCACAGTTTCCAAGATTGATCATTGGCAGGGGGTGCGGGTGTGGTGCTGGTGATCACTGTGGGGGCAGTTGGCTGGATGGGCGCTGGCCGATGATTGATTTGGGCGTCGATTATTTGCCACACATGCGGTGGGACTTGTTCGGGTTTAATCAGGCCAGCGAGTGGATTGAGCTTACGTTCCCACGCATGCACCAAATCACGCAGTTCAGGCTCGCGTAGCATCCGTGTTTGGACTCGTTCACGGGCAGATGCCGAGAGCACGCCAAGCACGTATTGTGCAGCGATCAGATTGAGCGGGTGTTGCTCATGGCTTAGCGGTGTACTCATACGGCGGCTCCCATACATTTTCTCAACACATCCAGACCACGACGAATCCACGTCTTGGCTGAACCGAGCGGCACATCCATGCGCGCTGCAACGTCTTGATGAGTCAATCCATCAAAATAGGCCAATGAAATCGAGCGGCGCTGTTGGTCATTGAGATCTTCTAGACACTCGGCAAGCACACTCAAATCCGCATCGGTCAAGGCGCTTTGGAGTGGGTCATCAGCCTGTTGATCCGGCAGGTCATCGGCTTCTATCTCACTGAGCGGTACAGGGGCGCGGCGCAGTCGATCAATACAGCGGTTACGGGTGATGGTGGACAGCCACGTCCGCACCGAGCCGCGTGCCATATCATACTGATCCGCCGCATGCCACAGGGTCAAAAACACCTCTTGCACCACATCTTCAGCCACATCGCGCCGTCTGAGCAGGCGTAAGGCTACCGCATACAATTGCGGTGAGGTCTGATCATACAGCTCACGAAACGCGAGCTGATCGCCTCGACTAATCTTGAGCAGCAGTACCCGTTCATCGGTTGGAAATGCAATGGTCATGAGTGATCCAGCCTTGGTCAAATGAGTGCTGAGCGATTTTTGAAAAAAACATGCTCATATTGCCCTGCTCAGCGTCACCCGACGATAATCGGTCGTCTAGATGACCACAAGTCGAATACACAAAAACCTCAACAATTTACAGCCGCTAGTGTGCCGCTGCCGTGATCGGCTCACTGACATGTGGTGTGACCACTGGTAACAACAACATGCTCAACAGCAGCATCATCAATACTGCATACGACAATTGATCACGCGACATCACACACCTACCTCTTGCATCCTTGACACCGACTTCGCGTCGAGTGGTTGAGCCGATCAGTGTGCCGCTGATCGAGGCTCGATAAAAAGGATCGATCTAGTCCGGAGTCGTGACTAGACTGATCCGTAAAGCGTTGACCAAAAAGTCAAAAAACTGTGGATAAGCCAATACACCGCCCTGACATCCAAGTGTTTTTGGCTTGACCTATACACATATACGAGGAAACATCCATTTTGGATTCAAGAAAATCAAAAAAATTAAAACGGCAATAGTTTCACCGCTGCGGCACGTTCGACCACCCACAGACCCGCGATGATCATGGCGCACACCAAGCCCCCTCGGTACAGCACCCATTGAAAGATCTGAGTTTGACGCAGATAAAATAAGGGTGGGATCACCAGCACAATACACAGCAACTGCCCCAGTTCAATCCCCAGATTAAAGCTCAACAACGCCAACACACGATCAAACGTGGAGAGCGGCAGATCAGCCAACACATTGGCAAAACCAAAGCCGTGGATCAGGCCAAATCCAAACGCCAAGCCCACTTGATGTGCCAAAGGACGAGGACGCCAATGATACAGCGCCGCCCACAGCACCGATGCGGCAATCGCTGTTTCAACCCAGCGACTCGGCAGGCTGACCCACTGCAACGCTGCCAACACCAAGGTGATGGAGTGCGCAAGCGTAAAGGCAGACGCCACCCAGACAGTTTGATGCAAGAGTGGACGAATCGAGGTTTGTTGCCGTGCGTGATAAACCAACGGCAGCAATAAACAAAACAAAAACAGCAGATGATCCAAACCAATCAGTAAATGATGCACACCCGACAGCCCATAGCTCATCAACATCGATGCGCGTGAGTGAATACCGAGGGAAATGGTACTTGGCGCAAACAGTTGGTGTTGTTGTGTGGCGAGGTTGCTGACCAAAACGCGATGCTGCTGATCAACGCTGGCCAAAATTTGATAGTTTAACTGCTGTGCAGGTTGCGCGCATTTTATGGCAAAAGATTGATATAAATAGACTTGCTCATCAATATTGTGCAGCCAAACAGGCTTCATCATCTGTAACGAACAGGCTTGTGTCGCATCTGAGAACTGCAATTGCTCGGTGAGTAAACGTTGCCACTGTGGCGTGGCGCTTAAAATTTCTTGCCATGTAATCTGTTGATCTTGATTGGGATCAAGGTCGATTAATTGTGCAGCATCACGTACTGGCAATTGATAAATCGCGTGATAGCCGGAGCCGTCTGGTGTGAGCTGTAAATAAGCGGTGCTGTTTTGATGCGCCCACGACACGCTACAACACAACCAGAGCAAAAAAACCGCACAGCCGCGCTCGATGATGCTCATGATGCGACTCGCAACGCTTGATCAATCCGTTGTTGGATCAAGGGATAAACAAAACCTGTTTGGTGCAGCCACGCTTGGAGGATATGAAGATCAGTGATGGAAGACGTGCGCAGCGCAGCAGTTGTGTAGATCACCACATCAATGGTTTCTCGTTGATGTTGCCAATTGATTTTCGCCCATTGCAGTGCTTGCTGGGGTTGTCTAAGCAGTAGCGCCATGTGTGCGATTTCTCGTGCATGTCCAACATCTTGGCGTAGCAGTAGCTGTTGTTGATGTTTGGCTAAACGAGCCAAGGTTTGTGCGGCATCTGGATGTGCCAACAATAATTGGGCGCGTGCCAAGCGGAGCAGTACCCCATCTTGAGCGGGCGCATTGGTTAACAGCTTCAGTGCTTCGGCAAATTGTCCGCGATTGAGTAACCAATCGGCGTGTAGGAGCAACAATGGGATACTCATGCTTGGCTCGGCAAATACGCGTTGAGCCAATGCGGCATCTTGGGTGCGGATGGCGAGATCGGCTTGGATCAAATCAAGCCACAAGGCTTGATCGCTGCTTAACGTATGGCGCAGGGTACTGAGGGTCAGCAGCGTCTGTTTGGCTTTGGATGATTGACCTGAAACGGCGTCTACTTGTGCCTCGCAAATCATTTTGAGCACAAGCACGCTCAGGTCTTGTATGTCGCGACAATGTTGGCGGGCACTGGCAAATTGGCCTTGCACGACTGCGAGTGCAGCCAAGCTCAGCTGGGCTTGTGTCTGTTGGGGGGCTTGAGCCAAGACTTGTTGAAACAGCTGTTTGGCGTGATCAAAGGCATGGTCGGCTTGAGCCGCTTGTGCGCGCAGTAGCAAGATATCGGTCTGCGTCGATTGTTGATAGGGCATGAGCAACGCTTGTGCTTGACCAATCAGACGTGGGTCACCATATACATAAGCATCTTGTAGGGCTTGGCTGATTTGTGGTGCTACTTGTTCAAAAGGAGTCGTTGGGGATGGGTTGACCCGATAGGTCTGAGCATAGCGCGGCAGCGACAGCACCACCTGATTGGGATCAGTGGGTTGCCACGGTTGAGCGAGCACTGCACATGACCACAGATGGCTCGACATCAGCAAAAGACCACATAGCACCTGACGCAACATCACCACCTCGACGAATTGGGATCAACCACACGCCATGTCCCGCAGCAGCGCAGGACATGGCAGTGGCAAGATTAGAAGCTGACCGCCATCGGTTCAGTGTTTTCTGGACTGGTCGTGACTAAGGCACTGATGTCTTCTGGCTCTAGCAACTCAGCGGTCGGTTCGGGTAGCGAAACCACCCGCGCCGCTTGTTGGCTAAATGCGTCAGACGAGGCAGGCATGCTGGCGTTATTGGTGCTGGAGGAATCATTACAACCCACCAGTAGCAGCGATCCCAAGCTGATCCCATACAGAAATAAACGCATGATGGCGCTCCTTATTGACGGGCATTATTAGGTGAACCCGCAATCGGGGTATTCAGATAAGGGAAGCTTTCACCAAATTGTGCAGGGCTTTGCAGCGCACCATCAGTAAACTCAATCCCACCCGCTTTGGCATCGGCGGCTTTACAGCCCACTGCGGTGTTGACGTTGGGAATGGTACACAGCAAGCCCATCGCGACGCGTAGCTCGATATCGACCACATCATCACCTGGACGGCGACCATTGGGGAAACCGGCATTATCACCACCGACCACGCCCAAGCGTTTTTGAGCGGATTTGGCCGTGGGTGCAATACTGGTATTCAGGCGCAGCATTTCAGACGCCACCACATTTTTGGGTTGGTTGAGGCCAGTAATCCCTGTCAAAAAGGCATTGACCAAGTCTTGGCGCGGGAAGTTGGTTGGGGCAACCACCGCACCATTGGTGGCATCTTTAAACAAAATTTCCAACAACGCCGGCAAGGTCGGATTGGTCACATAAGTGGCAAACTGCCCATCGTCCTTTGGCTTGCTGGCGTTGAATTTATCTTTGTCTTTCAGGCCAATCACCACTTCATTGACCAGTGGCATACCAAGGCGTGACACCTGCGTCCACGCGCCACCTTCTTTGCTGGCGGTGTTGAGATTGCTTTGCGGAGCAGGGTTGAGCAGACGACCTTGACGTAGGCTGGCAGTTGTCCAGCCGCCAATCACCGATTCAGTGCCTGCGGTCAAACACGCGACGGGAACTTCGAGGGCAATCGTGGTAACGTTTTTGTCGGCAATGGTGTTGAGTCCTTTGTCTTCGGCATTGGCATCAAACACCGTGGCAGGGGCGGCGATATTTACCAAGTCAAAAATTTCACCCAGATTGACCGCAAACGGATCTTGGCGTTGACCGACAAACACTTTGCCAGTGCCGCACTGTCCCATTTGGATCGGTTTGATAAAGTTTTTGGCGTAAGCGGCATAGTCGGGGATCGATTTTTTACCAATATTGTCAAACGGTTTGTCAAAACTACCAAGGTTGCTGCGTGTACCGGTGCGTCGATCACCTTTGACCATGGTGACGCTGTAGCGTTCACTGGTGTTTTGTGCAGAGTTGCTACCGGCAGTCACCGCACCGGCATTAGACAGCGGAATCGACACCATTTGCCCACCGACAGGGACTTTGATGTCGTTGAGCTGCTGAGTGAATTTAAACTGAAATGTGATGTCTTCGCGGGCATCGCCATTATTGTCGATATGGATTTCATACAGGGCGTTGGGATCAAGCGCAAAGTAGTTGGGGCCACCATAGGCATCTTGCAGCGGCAAATAGTTGGCAATCAGGGTGACATAACCGGCACGACCACTTTCATAGCTTTTAAACATATAAAAGTCAGTCGCGTCTACTTTGGGGGTTTTGGTAATCGAGGGAGCTTCACGGTGGCTTGAGGCGTATGCCACGTTGGTGAGCATTGCCAAGATCACGGCGCTGCTGAGCAATCTGAGGGGATGTTTCATGAGTATTCTCCAGTCCTTCGGGTGTGCCGAGTGTGTTCTGGGCATAGAAATGATTGAAAAGATTGCCGTGGATGCCCACCACACTGAGATATACGCAAAGTGTTTGCACTTGGATTCACGTGACGTGCAGAAATTTGCACAAATAGATCAACGGTCGGCTCATGGCTTGTTACGTCGAAATCCGACGGTTTGAGTCGGCTTCATGTTATGATGAGCCGCATTCATCGGGGCGTTTGCCCATCGCATGTCTGTGCCTTCCCTTGCTCTTTTTCGGAAATGATCGCTATGTCCTCGTCTGCCGATCCGTCTACTGTCGTCACGCGTTTGTTTGATTACGACAAGCACTGGGCGTCGTGCTTTGAGCCTGCGCCATTTTTGCCGATGAGCCGCGAAGAAATGGACATGCTCGGCTGGGACGCCTGCGATGTGATCATCATCAGTGGTGATGCCTATGTTGATCATCCATCATTTGGCATGGCGATTATTGGTCGGCTGC
>CALFYA010000186.1 GCA_937952925.1 uncultured Moraxellaceae bacterium | reverse complement strand
ACGATTATCCGTACCATCCCCCGTCCGGATTATATACCCAAAGAGTTTTGCCAAAACTGCCCTGCTCCCTATACCAATCAGCCGATTGTGGGACTCAAAATCTTAAATGGTCTCAAACAAGACCAACTCCATCACAGCAACTTTAAAGATGCGGCTATTTTGGATCCGTTGTCGGGCAAGATTTACAAAGCCAAAGCGCGTTTGAGTGCCGACGGTCGGCGCTTGTCGATGCGCGGTTATGTAGGCGTGTCGATGCTGGGTCGTAGCCAGAGCTGGTTTCGCGAGTAATATGGTTTTTTGTTGAAGATTGCGTGCTTTGCCCACAAAGCACGCTATAGTCAGCTACGTTTATTTTTCGACTACAACCGTAATGCCCACACGTCTGATGGCGCTTTGGACATGGAAGTACACCCTGATCGGTCTAAGCGCCGGTTTGATCGCCCTGCTCGTACTTGGATATGGATATTCCCCGCGATTACAGGTCAAACACACGCTCAACACGCTGGCACGACAAGATTTTGCTGCACTCGATCCTCGCTTGCAGCAGGCGATTCGGCACAGCATGGTGGCACAGCCAAGCACGCCCACCCCTGCATGGGAGGGCTTGGGACAGCGTTATTTGCACAAAATGTGGCCGACCATCAAACAACAGGTTGAACCTTCGCAGTTGTTTTTGTTGCAGACCAGCCAATACCTTGCCAATCAACAGATGGAGCAAGGATATGTCGATTTTCCCAACACCTATGTACTCAAACTCGGCCAGCCCGCCATTGAGTTTTATTGGCAACGGCAAGGCTGGGCAGATTGGCAGATTGAGGTGGTGTGTAGTCAGCAACCACATCCGCTGGTCACACTCCAGACCTGTCCATCGGCCAAACGATAAGCGATCAAGCTGCCCCCCCACACACAACCACCATCGAGCGGGATGATGCTGGCGTGTTGGATGGCACCTTCTAGCGCTGCCCAATGCCCAAATAAGATTTTACGCTGGCGAGTCTCTACACTTGGCCAGTCAAACCACGGTGCAAAGCCCGTGGGCATCGGCGCATCTAAGCTGTCTTTAAACTCAAACTCCAAGCGCCCTTCAGCGGTACACAAACGCATCCGCGTCAGATAGTTGGTGATCGTGCGTAGACGATCAGCACCCACCAAATCATCCGACCACTGATCTGGCAAACTACCGTACATCTGGCTCAAAAAACCGTCTAGCATGGGCAAATCAGCCTGTAACACCTGCTCAATTTCCAGCGACAACTGACGGGCTTGGGCAATCGTCCAATTTGGTGGGATGCCTGCATGCGTCAACACATGCCGATCATCGGGAAAGGCACACAGTGGCTGGCGACGTAACCAATCGAATAGCACTGGTGCATCGGGTGCTGCAAAAATCGGTGCTGTCAGATCTTTTTTGCGCAAGCTGTTAAAGCCACGCCAAATGGCGAGTAAGTTCAGATCATGATTACCGAGCACCGTTTGCGCCGCGCCACACGCATTCAGGCGTTTGACTTCACGCAGCACCGCCAGCGAATCTTCACCACGCGCCACCAAATCACCGGCAAACCACAGGCGATCTTGGCTTTCATCAAACTCAATCGCCGCTTTGAGTGCGGTCAGCGCCGCAAAGCAGCCCTGTACATCGCCAATCACATACTCGTGTCGAAACGTCCGCATCAGGCTGCCTTACTCGCCACAATTGCATCACTTAAGGCCACAAACTGCGCCAAGCTCAAGGTTTCGGGGCGCGCCATCGGATCAATGCCAATCGTGGCAAAACCGGCTTCGTCGAGTTGGCCTTTGAGGGTGTTGCGCAAGGTTTTACGGCGCTGGGTAAACACATGCGATACCAAACTGGCCAGATGTTTTTCATCAGTGGCTTGTAAGGGCTTTTGGGTGTAGGGCTTGAGCCGAAAGACCGCACTGGTCACTTTGGGTGGTGGGTTAAACGAGCCTGCGGGCACTTCAAATAAAAACGTCGGCTCGCAATAATATTGAATCATCACCGATAAACGCCCGTAATCACTGGTATTGGGCGCGGCCACAATCCGATCGACCACTTCTTTTTGCAGCATAAAGTGCATGTCTTGCACTTGACCGCCGTAGGTGAGCAAATGAAACAACAGTGGCGTCGAAATGTTGTAGGGCAAATTGCCCACGATGCGCAGCTTCTGATCTTCCGCTTGCTTGAGTTGGGTGAAATCAAAACGCAGGGCGTCACCTTCGACAATGGTCAAATGACTCGGAAACCCCATCCGCTCAGGCAGATTGGCGGCCAAATCGCGATCGAGTTCCACCACCGTCAAGGTTTCAGCGCGTTTGAGCAATGGCGCAGTCAGTGCGCCCAAACCCGGCCCAATCTCAATCAAGCGGTCACCGGCTTTGGGGGCAACTGCATTGACGATTTTGTCGATCACCCGCTGATCATGCAAAAAGTTTTGACCAAATCGCTTACGGGTATGGTGCCCCACGTCTTTGGGGTTTAGGGGTTGATCATACCCATTCATACAGTGCTTACTCCAGCAGACGCACGACGCGCCAAATCATCGGCCAATTGGATGGCCACCGCTAAACTACTTGCATCAGCTTGCCCTGTTCCGGCAAGGCTCAGCGCTGTGCCGTGATCGACCGAGGTGCGAATAAACGGCAAACCCAAGGTGATATTCACCGCTTCGCCAAAGCCTTGTGATTTGAGCACTGGCAAGCCTTGATCATGATACATCGCCAACACCGCATCGGCGTCTTTGAGCAGACGTGGAGTAAATAAAGTATCGGCAGGCAAGGCCTGCCCCACATCAAAGCCTTGGGCACGGTATTCGGCCAACACTGGATCAATCACCTCGATTTCTTCACGCCCCAAATGCCCACTCTCTCCGGCATGTGGATTTAAGCCACACACCAATAGCTTGGGCTGCGCGAGGCCAAATTTGTGCTGCAAATCGTGCAAGGTGATGTCCAAAATCTGGCGCAGCAACGTCGGCGTAATCGCATCGGGTACCGCCCGCAAGGGCAAATGAGTGGTGGCGAGTGCCACGCGTAGTGTAGGTGTGGCCAGCATCATCACCACTCGCGCCACACCCGCTTGTTCTTGAAAAAATTCAGTATGCCCACTAAAGGCAATACCAGCATCATTGATCACCGATTTTTGCACGGGCGCAGTCACCACACCTGCCGCTTGACCAGCCAAACACACTGTGGCGGCACGAGTGAGCTGAGCGAGCACATAGGGCGCATTGGCGGGATTGAGCACGCCACACTGCACTGGTGCAGTCAGATCAATCTGTTCGATATACAAGCTACCGGCTGGTGCAGCATGTTGTTGCCCGTCATAGGGAATCAAGTGCAGGGGCAGATTCAACTGTGCTGCCCGCGATTGTAATAACATCGTATCTGCCAGTGCGACAATCGGGCGCGGCCATGCCTGTTGTGCGATCATCACACTAACATCAGCGCCAATGCCCGCAGGCTCGCCGGTGGTCAAATAAAGCGGCTGCATGCCGAACCTCTCTATACGCGAACGCGGGATTATAGCCCAAAACCTGCTGACCGCTTGGTATGTCACCATGAATAAACGATACATGCTACTCGATGCTTTTCCGTTGATCCGACGTTATGGTGCTATCACTGCACTGATGATTGGTTTTTGCTGTGCAGCACTGTTGGCTTACCAAGATCATCTGCATGCATGGAGTGTCGCGCCACACGTGACCTTGGTTAAATTATTCATTTTTTATGCTTCGCTGCTGACTGTGCCATGGACATTGTTTTTTGTGTATCGCCTGATCTATCGCAGCTCACTTGTTGATCTATGTTGTGTGATCTTGGGGGTGTTTGGCATCTATAGCCGTTTGCTCGAACCCAATTTAATGGCGGTTTATCATACCAATATTACTTTAAACCCATCTGCGTCTAAACAAATCAATATTGCGCTGATCAGCGACTTACATGTGGGATTATTTTCGCGCACCGCACAACTTGAGCATGTGGTACAGCGCATCAATCATGAGTCGATTGATCTGGTGATCATTGCAGGCGACTTTAGCTATGAAACACCACGTCACCAGATCAAAACACGGTTGTTGCCTCTCGCTGCGCTCAAAGCACCCACCTTCGCTGTGCTTGGCAATCACGACGAGCAAGCACCCGGCCCTGCGATTGGTACAGATTTGCGTCGTGTCTTACAAACCCTACATATTCAAGTGATCGAACAGCAAAACATCAATTATCGCGGATTGGATTTTTATGGCACAGGTGATTTGTGGGGTGGGATGGTCAACTTTGATCCACTGACTGCCCAATCTTCAACCGCACCGGTGGTTGTCGTGGCGCATCACCCTGATACCCTACAAAAATTAGCACCCTTGTCGCGCCCCGTCCTGATGCTCAGTGGTCATACACACGGTGGTCAAATTCATCTGCCTTGGATCACCCAATCAATGCTCAATCGCATCAGCGTAGGGGGCTATCAGCGCGGTTTGTATCAAACACAGCCCCATCGGCAGCTGTTTGTCACCAGTGGGATTGGCATGATCGGACTACCGTTTCGCTTTGCCATGCCACCTGCGATTGATATACTGCACATTCACTACACGCCCAATACATAATTCAATTGGATGAATGACATGAATAGCAAAACCCAGATCAAACTCAGCAAATTTTTGAGTTTAATTTTGCGTCACCAACCCGAAAAAATTGGCCTCAGCCTTGATGCACAAGGTTGGGTATCGATTGAGCAGTTGCTCAGCCAAGCTCATACACATGGTCAACTGATTCGCCATGACGAACTCCTCGACATTGTGGCGCACAACGACAAACAACGCTTTGCCATCAGTGCCGATGGTCTACGCATCCGCGCCAATCAAGGCCACAGCATTGATGTAGATTTGGCTTTATCTGCGCAAACTCCACCCAACGTGCTGTTTCATGGCACGGCTTCACGCTTTTTGCCCAAGATTTTGGCCGAAGGACTCCAACCGATGCAACGTCATCACGTCCACCTCAGCACCAACGCCGAGGTCGCCTTGAGTGTGGGTGCGCGTTATGGCCTGCCACAGCTGTTGTGGATCGATGCCCAGCAGATGGCCGCTGATGGTCATGTATTTTATTGTACCGACAATGGGGTGTGGCTCACCGACCATGTCGCACCGGTCTACATCAAACAAAACGGCCTCCATTGAGTAATGCCTGTCAGTTAAGAAAAAACACCGCAGTTGATTGGGCTGCGGTGTTTTAGTTTGGGCATCTTTACCTTACTTTTGACAGGCCAAAAGTAAGCAAAAGCCCTTTTCGCGCAAAACTCGCCATCCATGGCTCAAACAATTGCGCTTAGCGTCCCTGCAAAGAGCAAGAGCAACCGCTTAACTGACTGGCATTACTCCCTTGAGGCCATTTCATCATCAGCTCAACCGTTAGAAATGATAGCCCAGCTTCAAACCAACAGCGACCGCGTCATTGCCTTCAAACTCACCCACTTTGGTGCCACTGCTGACTTTGGCATCCGCATCACCGAGCCAGAAATATTTGGCACCCAACGACACATCCACATCTTTGATTGGGCTGTAACGCACGCCAACACCCAGATTCCAATAGCCTTCGGTAGGGCCTAACGTGGTGATTGGATTACCCGCACCACTATCCCAACCCACCGACACACTGCCAGACACCTGCGGGGTCAATTTACGCCCAACACCCACCGTTGCCGACCATTGATCATCGGTATAATCCACCACATTGAGGCCACCTGCTTTACGGCTTTCGGTGGCTTTGGCAAACAAGCTGTGCTTGACCGAAAACTTCGACCAGTTGACCCAGCGCACATTGGCAAACGCCAAGGTGTCTTTCATGATACCGGTTTGAAAATCCAGATTGACCGATTGCGGCGTGGTGATTTTGGTCTCGGCGGTTTGGTTGGTGGGCAACTGTGCAGTTTTGGCTAAATTGACTGCCCCTTCAAGCTGGGCTTTTTGCGTCTGCAAGGCCACACTGCTGGGATTAGCCGCCAGTGCTGCATTTACTTGAGCCAGCTTTTGGGTCGCATCAGCCTGCACCAACGCCGGTGCAACACCGGCATAAGCGGTATTTTGCAACACAGCCAATGCTGCTGTTGGCATCACCAAGCTTTCTTCAGCTTTGAGCTTGTGTTCGATTTCGGAGCGATAGGTCAGCGCAAACTTCAAAGCAATTTCAGGTTTTTCAAAAGCAAAACCCGCTACATATCCCGCGCTGCTGTCTTCTTTGATGTCTGCACTATAGCCATTGAGTGGGCCATACGCAGGGCCGCGCAGATCCAGCTCACTCTCAATGCTCTGCAAGGCAATCCCGCCGTACAACATCACCTGTGGGTTGAGATTGACCCCCAACAATGTGGTCACACTATGACTGGTCACATCCACTTGAGTAGTCCCCTTGGCACCAATGGCATTGGCACTGGGAATGACGGCATTGGCACTCAAGGTATAGGGCTTACCATCAGCATTAAAGTTGTTTTTTCCTTGGTATTTGGCCGCTGCACCATACGGCTGGTCATACAACACACCAATACGAAATTGCTCATTAATGTCTGCTTTCATGGCAGCATTGAGGAAATGATAATCTTCAGCCATTTCAGGGACGGTATTGCCCGAGGTATCTTTGCCCCCCACTTGAGGACTCAAATAACTCGCACCGACTTCTAGATAGTTACCCGACTGCAAAAAAGGCAGAATTGACTGTCCCGAACGATCCAAACCTGCCGCCTGCACACCACAAGTCATCAGTGCCAACACAGACACCACCAGCGGTTTTACCATCATGATTTCTCTCCTTGATTCGGACATATGACCACACCGAGCATCAATGTCGGTATTTACCTTTCCACGCTAGCAAAAAAAGTGCTCAAAATTGATCTTTGTCATTGACTACCCAGTGCACATCGTCAGTTTGACTTTTTGATTGCCAAATCAATCAATTAATTAACAAAATTAATGAAAAAACATTCCGATTTAAATCACTGTTTAGCGATATTATCCATGACAAGAATTGCCAACCCCATCAAAAAAAACTATAATCCGCGCTCCATTTTGTTTGGACAGCTTCATTGTCCAAACCAACGATAATAGGCAACGTTCGATGAAAACTCTCAGCGCCAAGCCTGCTGAAGTGCAACACGACTGGTATGTCGTTGATGCCACAGGCAAAACTCTCGGTCGTTTGGCGACCGAAATTGCTCGTCGTCTGCGCGGTAAGCACAAGACCAGCTACACCCCCCACGTCGATACTGGCGATTACATCGTTGTGATCAATGTTGAAAAAGTCACCGTGACTGGCAACAAAGCACAAGACAAGATGTACTATCGTCACAGCGAGTTCCCAGGTGGTTTGAAACAAACCAACTTCAACAAGCTGATCGCCTACAAGCCAGAAGAAGTGCTGCAACGTGCCGTCAAAGGTATGCTGCCTAAAGGTCCTCTGGGTTATGCCATGATCAAAAAGATGAAACTGTATGCGGGCGCAGAGCACCCACACGCAGCTCAACAGCCTAAAGTTCTGGACATCTAAGGAACCGACATGGAAAAGAATTACGGTACTGGCCGTCGTAAGACCGCAACCGCCCGTGTGTTCCTGTCCGCAGGCACTGGCAACATCACCATCAACAACCGTTCACTCGACGTGTATTTTGGCCGTCCAACCGCCCGTATGGTGGTTCGTCAGCCACTCGAGTTGATCGGTGCTGCTGAAAAATACGACATCTATGTCACCGTCAAAGGCGGCGGTATTGGTGGTCAAGCTGGCGCAATCCGCCACGGTATCACCCGCGCCCTGATCGCTGCTGACGAGACCTTGAAGCCAGCACTGCGTCAAGCCGGCTTCGTCACTCGTGATGCGCGTGAAGTTGAACGTAAGAAAATCGGTCTGCGTAAAGCGCGTAAGCGTCCTCAGTACTCCAAGCGTTAATTCGCATTGGATTGCCACAAACCCCAGCTTGTCTGGGGTTTGTTGTTTCTGAATCTGGGAAAATCTGGTTAATTTGACGGTTAGTCACCCAGTTTTGTGGCTTTTATGTCAACTTTTCTTTAGTATTGCCACAAATTTTTAATGGGCATTTATTGCCCATGCGTGCTTGTCTGGAGGAAACCTCAATGAGTCATGCCGAGGGCGTCAATGTCAGCCGCCGCCGCATGCTAATCGGGACTACCGCTGCGGTGGGATCGGTTGGTGTGGTTGCTGCCCTTACTCCGTTCGTAAAATCTTGGAACCCTAGTGCCAAAGCGAAAGCTGCTGGCGCTCCTGTTGTACAAGATGTTAGCTCTATCGAAGCCGGTCAGATGATCGTGGTCGAATGGCGTGGGATGCCCGTCTTCGTGGTCAATCGTACCGCAGAGATGGTGGCGAGCCTGTCCAAAAATGATGCGCAACTGCGCGATCCGCAATCGGCTGAGTCCACTCAACCAGACTATGCCAAGAATGCGACTCGCTCGATCACCCCTGAGCTGTTTGTCGTGACGGGCGTCTGTACACATTTGGGCTGTGCACCAGCGTATCGCCCTGAAGTCGGCGCTGCCGATTTGGGTGGCGCAAACTGGCACGGCGGCTTCTTCTGCCCATGCCACGGTTCCAAATATGATTTGGCAGGTCGTGTGTTTGCGGGTGTTCCTGCACCGCTCAATCTTCCTGTGCCACCATATACCGTTGCTGGCACAATCCTGACCGTTGGTGAGGGCTAATTATGAGCATGGGTAAAAAACTAATGTCGTGGGTCGACGCTCGCTTTCCAGCGACCGAAACCTACGAATACCACATGTCCAAATACTACGCGCCAAAGAACTTCAACTTCTGGTACTTCTTTGGCGTGTTGTCGATGATTGTCTTGGTCAACCAATTGGTGACTGGGATTTGGTTGACCATGATGTTCAACCCATCGGCAGAAGGTGCATTCGACTCGGTTGAATACATCATGCGTGACGTTGAAGCCGGTTGGCTGATTCGTTACATGCACTCGACAGGGGCGTCTGCGTTCTTCGTCGTGGTCTATTTGCATATGTTCCGTGGCCTGTTGTATGGCTCGTACCAAAAGCCACGCGAATTGGTCTGGCTGATCGGGATGGGCATCTACCTGTGCTTGATGGCTGAAGGCTTCTTCGGTTACTTGCTGCCATGGGGCAACATGTCGTTCTGGGGCGCTCAGGTCATTCTAAACTTGCCAGCAGCGTTGCCGATCATTGGTGATCCGTTGACCACTTGGGTCAAAGGTGACTACCTGATTTCGGGCATTACCCTGAACCGTTTCTTTGCCTTGCACGTCATCGCCATTCCGTTGGTGTTGGTTGGCTTGGTGTTTATGCACTTGGTGGCACTGCACCATGTGGGTTCCAACAACCCTGATGGCATCGACATCAAAAAGCAAAAAGACGAAAATGGCATCCCACTCGATGGTATTCCATTCCACCCGTACTACACCGTGCACGACTTGGTGGGTATTGTGGTGTTCTTGATCGTGTTCTTTGGGGTGATTTTCTTCTTCCCCGATGGTGGTGGTTACTTCTTGGAGCGTCCAAACTTCGAGCCGGCCAACCCACTCAAAACTCCTGCACACATTGCTCCAGTGTGGTACTACACCCCATTCTATGCGATTTTGCGTGCAGTACCCGATAAGCTTGGTGGCGTGATTGCCATGGGTGGTGCGATTGCCTTCTTGTTTGTCTTGCCTTGGCTCGACAAATCACCTGTGCGCTCGATCCGCTATAAAGGCATCTTGTCCAAAATCTGGCTGGGTATTTTTGCGGTCAGCTTCTTGGTATTGGGCTACTTGGGTGCAACACCAGCAACCGAAACTGCAACGATTATGGCGCGTATTTTCACCGTGCTGTACTTCTTGTTCTTCTTGCTGATGCCAATCTACACCTCGATTGAAACCTGTAAGCAACCGCCTGATCGCGTCACAGGAGGCCATTGATATGAAAAAGTTCCTCCTTGCTCTCGGCTTAATGCTCTCAGCCAATGTTGCGTTGGCCGCTGGTCTCAATTGTGGTGTGTACCAAGAGCCGGATCCTAGCAACCCAGAAAACATGCTAGAACACCACTACGACTGTAGCAAAGCACCAGTCGATGTGACCGACAAAGCCTCGCTACAACGGGGTGCAGCGGTGTTTATGAGCTACTGCGTGGGTTGTCACTCGGCCAAATACATGCGCTATGAGCGGATGGCGACCGATTTGGCGATTCCACCAGAGTTGGTACAGAAGTACATGATGTTCACCACCAACAAAATTGGTGATCACATCAACGCAAAAATCGATCCAAAACTGCAGAAGCAATGGTTCGGCAACCCTGCACCTGACCTGACGATGGAAACGCGTCTGCGTAGTCCAGATTGGGTCTACAGCTACCTGCTCACCTTCTACCAAGACGACAAACGTCCTTGGGGTGTTAACAACATCGTGTTCAAAGATGTGGCCATGCCACATGTGCTGTATAGCATGCAGCAAGAACTCGGTGATGAAGAGTATGTGGCGCGGGTGGGTGACTTGGTCAACTTTATGACCTATATGGCTGAACCGATTCAGCATGATCGTAAAGTGTACGGTTTCTTCGTGATTCTGTTCTTGTTGATCTTGTTGATTCCAGTCTATCTGCTCAACAAAGAATACTGGAAAGACGTGAAATAAGCGTCCTACAGGATTCTACAAAAAGGGCGCTCCGCCCTTTTTGTGTTTTTGGGGATTTCTTTATGCCCGTTTTTCGCTATCCTTTGCCCCTCTTCACGTTTGATTCACGGTCTACATGACGAATGATCTGCACCAACCACTCGGTTTGCTGCTGTATGCTCACCCTGATGATCTTGATAGTCATACTGTGCGTTTGGTACTGGCCGAAAAAGCCGTTCCTTATACGCTTGTGCTGGTTGATCCGGATGATCGTCCTGAAGATTTGGCCAGCCTTAATCCTTACAACACCCTCCCCACGCTGATTGATCGCCAGCTCAAGCTGTATCAGACCACCGTTATTGTGGAATATCTCGAAGAACGCTATCGCCAGCCACGGTTGTATGCAGACAATCCGATGCAGCGTGCGGAGCAACGTCAATATCTATGGCGCATTCAACACGATTGGTTGGCACTTGCTCAGGTGCTACTCCGGCACCCCGACAGCTTTAATCCACAACAAGCCGTACATGCCCGCCGCCAACTACAAGACAGTTTGATTAGCCTTGCTCCACTGTTTGGCATGCAGCCGTGGTTTATGCAGGATCAATTTGGCATTTGTGATTGTGTGCTCGCCCCGATTTTGTGGCGTTTACCTGCGCTTGAGATTGATCTGCCCCCTGCCTTGTGTGCGCCACTTCTGGCATACTGCCAACGAATTTTTCAGCGACCTGCCTTTGTCGCCTCTTTGACCCCGCGTGAACGTCAAGCGCGTCGTCCGACTTTGTAGGATGTTTTCATGTCAACTGCTGCTCTCCCACCCACCCGTCCTTATTTGCTGCGTGCGATCTATGACTGGGCGCAAGACAATCATTTGACTCCGTATTTGGTGGTCAATGCCGAAGAGCCGAATGTGCTCGTCCCTCGGCAGCATGTCAAAGATGGTCAAATTACCCTCAATATTGCCTCTCATGCCACCCATCAGTTGATGATTGAGCAAGATGCCATTCACTTTAGTGCGCGATTTGGTGGTGTATCGCAACAGCTGTATATCCCGATGCGTGCGGTGCTGGGGCTATATGCGCGTGAAAACGGTCATGGGTTGTTTTTTGACCCCCAAGAATATGCTGAGCTTGACACAAACAGCGTCACAGCACCTGATGATAGTCCATCGGACGACAGTGCCACAGCGCCTGCCAAAAAACCGAGCCTGCGCATCCTAGACTGATGGAGAATTTGTGATGGCACTTTCACTTTGGCAACATCTACAAGATGCACAGCGCAGCACCAGTCTGAGTCGCCTGACTGCTTCGCTGGGCAGCAAATCGCATGCAGAGCTGGTGTTTGAACGCACTGTTGCACTCACACTGGCACATTTGGTCAGCCTCAATCAACGGCATGGCCGCGGTTTGGTGTTGGCATTGGTCAATACCCGCACAGTGTCGGGCTTGTGGCAAACGTTGGATCAAACGGCTGTCCTCAAGGCGCTTGGTCAAGACCTCGGTGGCTCGCCAGATCAACTGGCCAAAGCAGTCGATGATGTCGCCGCATGCGTGCTTGAAGAAGTATTTATGCTGGTGGATATGGCCTGTCTTGGTGAAGAAGGCTTGGCTGAATTGCTTGAAGGACAGCCCGAACACTTGCAAGGCCATGCACCCGACTGGGTCTGGACACTGTCGGGGCTAGAGGATCTGCGTGGGCAAGCGGTGGTTGAAGAAGCACCCGCGCTAGATGTGGCCGCAGGGATTGCCAGTCTGACGGCACTGATGCACAACGCCCAACATCAACAAGAGGAGCTTGCTATGGGTCATGCCGCCCACCACGATGATCATCACCCCGTTGTTGCCGAGCCTGTATTCCGCGCTGCAGGCAGCCTTGCGCGTGCACTGGCACCGGTGCCTGCGATTTTGATTCTAGGCTTGCTGACGTGTGTGTTTAGCCACAATCCCAAGACCAACAACCTCAGCATGCTTGAGCATCATGTGGCTGAACCAGCGGCTCAGGTTGCACCCAGCGAACAACCCGCCGAGCCATTGGTGATGACTGATGCAACGGGTCAAGCCGTTGAGATTCCACTCCCACCAGTCACTCCAGCATCAACCTTAGCTGAAGTACAAGCCATCAACACGCCACCTGCACCATCTGAACCAACTGCTGATGTCGAATCAGCACCGGCGCAATAATCGTTGAGCAAATAGCCTCCTTGATGGAGGCTGACTGCATGCTGTTCGAACTAGTCAAACCAACGTAGCTTCTCACGGAGTTTCACCACTTCACCAATAATGGTAATGGTCGGGGCAACAATCCCGCTGCCATCGACCTTGCTGGCAATGTCCGCAACCGTCCCCACCACCACCTTTTGCTCAGGCGTCGTGCCTTTGGAGATCAGCGCGACGGGCATATCTGGCCGCAAACCATGCGCCATCAACTGCGCTGTAATCCGCTCCAACCCGACCAAGCCCATATACAGCACCAAGGTTTGATGCTCATAAATCAGCTCTTGCCACGGCAACTCTGGCGAGCCTGCTTTGAGATGACCGGTCAAAAAACGCACGCTTTGCGCATAATCGCGATGAGTCAGTGGAATACCCGCATACGCGCCACAGCCTGCCGCTGCGGTAATCCCCGGTACCACTTGGAAAGGCACACCGGCCGCAAATAACTCTTCGATTTCTTCGCCACCACGCCCAAAAATAAACGGATCACCACCCTTTAGGCGACAGACCCGTTTGCCTTCTTGCGCCAAACGCACTAATAGCGCATTGATACCTTCTTGCGGCACGGCGTGATCTGATCGGGCTTTGCCCACATAAATCCGCTCAGCATCGCGGCGTACCAAGTTCATGATCGGCGCAGACACCAAACGGTCATACACCACCACATCGGCCTGCTGCATCAAACGCAGCGCTTTAAAGGTCAACAAATCGGGATCACCAGTGCCCGCACCGACCAAATACACTTCACCTTTGGGTGTTTGCCAATCGGCTAACAGTGCAGGCATGGCTTGATCGGCGGCTTCACGCTGACCATTTAAGAGCTGCTCGCCGACTGAGCCTGCATATAGGTTTTCCCAAAAAATCCGCCGTGTATCCGGCACCGGAATCGCTTGCTTGACCTGTGCGCGCCAATCACCGGAAAACTTAGCGAGTTCGCCATATTGTGCCGGAATCAACGCTTCGAGTTTGGTGCGCAGCTGGCGCGCCAGCACCGGCGCTGCGCCATTGGTAGAAATCGACACCAGTAGCGGCGAGCGATCAATAATCGCCGGCACAATAAAACGACAATGCGGTGGATCATCCACCGAATTGACCAACACATTCAGTGCTTCGCAGTCGTGAAACACTTGCGCATTCACCGCCGCATCATCGGTGGCGGCAATCACCAGCCGATAACCACGCAGATCAATCGGTGCAGGATAACGCTCGGCATGATATTGCCCACCACTTGCGGTCACATCCGCCTGTAGCTCCGGCAAAATCTCTGGCGACAACACATCGAGCACCGCGCCCGCATCTTGCAGCAAGCGGGCTTTACGCCGTGCAATCGCTCCACCACCAATCAGCAGGCAGCGTTGATCACGTAATTTGAGGGCGACGGGTAACACATCCATAAATCAGGCCTTATCATGAGATTGCAAAATGCGTACATCTTAGCGCAAACACGCCCTGTGTTTGACGTACCTTCTGACTCAACAACTGTCAGGGTACTGAATGCGTAGCAACGCCTTAAACCAAAAAAGCAAATTACTGACCTGCGCGAACCGCTCGAACGTAGTAGTTAACGTACTTAAGGCTGTAGTTCGTGTCGCCGTAGCTGAAGTACACGAGCCACGCGTTGCTATCGCCGCCCGCATTGGGAGACGCCGACCAATAAACGCCATAATCATTTTTGCGTGGTTTAAATAATACGCCTTGAGGGCATTTATAACCTGCTTGACCTTCAAGCCTAATGGTTTTTAGTGCATCAATATCAGGCAACCGCCAATCGCTATACCCTGCAAAACCACCTTCTTTATTCATGTTAGCAATTGCTTTTTTGGCACCATCCCAAGAATATGTTTCGGCATCTCCTTGTGCCGTTACGCCATCCCATGTTTGTCCCATACTACAGCGCATCCACATCAAGCCCGTTTTCGGATCTGTCCATACGCCACGGGCGAGTTCATTCATTAATTGAGTTTTTAAGTTTTCTTTCTCCTGCTCAAGTTGCAACTTCAACTTCTGCTCCTGTTCAATCTGCTGCTGCTTTAACTTTTGCTCCTGCTCAAGCCGCTGTTTTAATACTTCTTCATATTCAGCTTTTGTACCCATCATCTCATGCAGAAACATCCGCCGCGCATCCAATTGCTCTTGCTGATATCGTGCTTCTCGCACCTTCCACAAATGCTCGATATGAGGTGTCCATGCAGCGGTTCTGAGTTGATCGATATCAATCACCTCACCACGATCGACATAATCTGGTTCAAAGAACACAATATTTTCATCAAGTGGCAACCATTCATAGATTTTTTTCCACTCGCCCTGCACCTTAATCGACAAGTCGGGATTGAGCATATAATGTCCAAGTTGGCTACGCAGAAATAGCTTTTTGTTATACGCATTGCTGCTATTACGCTCATTTTTAGACAGTATACTACTGATATACGTCCGCTTTTTCCGATGCGCTGGCATGATGTAGGTCGGCCAATCTGCAATTGCTTGTTCAAACTGCTGCGCCATGATGGCTGAACGCGCTTGATGGTGTTGGTAGCCAAGGGTGTCATTGACTGCAATCAATCGCCCCATAAACACAAACATCAACTGCAACATCCAATATTCCATGCTGTGATGTTGGATTTTGAGCAAACGCCCATCAATCTGCACACTCAAGCTTTCTGGCTTTAAGACTTCATAGAGCGTCGGCCAACTCTGCTTGGCATACTTTTGATCTAAGCTAGCTTGCTGTACAGCAATGGTGAGTGGATGAAATCCACGATTATCCACCTGCTCGATATCTGCCCCTAGATCGATCAGCTTTTGGACAAGCGCTGCATCACCCAGCCACACGGCTACAAGCAATGGCGATTGGGCAAAATGATTGTGAAAATTCAAACCAAATTTATTCAACTGCCCCAGTAAAAATGGATGGATTTTGCCCTGATGGCCGTAAATCATATAATATTTTTGCTTGAGTGCTTTGAGCGCAGTCTCTGGCTTGGTCATATACTCTTTGGCTGGCTTAAACCCTGCACAACTCAAACGATGCAGATAACTGCGATTCTCGTACACAATCGCGTATTCAAATAGCATCAGCTTGGCTTTTTTATCATGCTGTATCAATGCCTGATCAACCAAATCCGCCAGCATAGCTGTGCTATACACCGGCCAATTGGGCTTTTGCTCTTTGAGAATTTCTTGGCGAATACGATCAGCTTGGGCTTGCTTGCCTTGCAATTCCAGCTTATGCGCTTCGCGCTGCCAATCTTGAGTGCTTGATTGCTGTACAGCCAAATCCAATTGATCAGCTGCTGCACCAAATCCTAACAAAGTGAGTATACGGTGCTGACTATTCGATTCAATCCAGTACAAATTGGCGACAGCACGGGTCAGCGCCACATACAATGCATTGATATAAAACTTGTAAACTTCCAAGGATTTATCATGTTTATCTTTATTGCGGCTGTATTTGAGTTCTTTGTTTAAATCGCTCGGACTCACCCCTTCACAGATGGACTGGTAGTGTTGATGTTCAGCACTGATAAAATTATATAAAATAATATTGTCATACTCTAATCCCTTGGCTTCTTGAATTGAAAACACCAACGGGGTTTGAAACAGTTGCTGAGCTTCGGTTTTTTGCTCATCACGCATCACCACCACGGCAAAATGGGTGGAATGTTTGGTTTTGAGATCTAGCTCATGCACAATTTCGGCTTTATCGTGTAGCAAACGAATATTGCCTTGCACATGCCCATTACTCTGTACCAAATAATTGCTTTCTCGGTCTATCGACCCAAAACGGGCTTGCTTCAACAACAAAATACGGTTTGCCAACTCAGTCACTTGTGGTGAGTTGCGATAATTAGTCTGCAAAATATGTAAAAAATCACGTTGTCGATTCAGATCATCTTGAGTATAAAATAATGTTTTGATCTGTGCCCATGAAAAAAAGTTGGGATGTACAATCTGATTGGAATCACCACACAACAAAAAATGACCTTGCTGGCGCAGCATATTGAGGATCAAAAGTAACTGTATACGGGTCAAATCTTGCACTTCATCAACCACCACAAAGTCATAGCGTGGTTGAGCGATTTTCAGATAATCAAAACTAAGCATATTACTGTCGTAATACTGCTGTGTCGCAATAAACTCAAGATATTTTAGAAATAACTCATAAATCTCATGCCGCACGTCTGGTGAATAAATCGACTGCTTCACGCCCAACGAGAGATAATTCTCTCGGCTGAGATAAGCAGCATCGACACCTCCAGTCAAAACACCCCGAAACTCCTCAAACAGTTTGTGTGCAGATTCTGTGATTCTTGGCTGTTGCACAGTCCGTTGATACCACTGTGCAAATCCTTGAAAGCTGATGGGGCGGTTGCTGGGTACAGCAATACTTTCTAACAATTCATCAAATGAAAAGAAGTCTACATTTTGACGATCATTGTGATAACCCTGCGAATAGTATAGCTCATGTGAGTGTTTCACCAAAAAATGAGACAAGGTGACATACAGCACATCGCCTTCAATTTTTTTGAGTTTTTCAAGCAATAATGCAGTCTTGCCACTGCCCGCCGATCCAATCAAAATCATCGGTGGATGTTGTTGATAGATATAGTCTTGACATGCGTCAAATGAGATGGCCTTGTTCAGCCATGCCACCTGTTGATTTTTTGGGTTGACATACGCCAAACTCGGCAATGATTCGGCTGGCACTTGGGTCAGCACGGGAATACGATCCTCATCGACCACAACGCCACGCCTTAAAAACCGTGAACCCTCATAATCATGGCTTTTTAAATACTCCAAAATCAGTGCATACTTTTTTCCTGCATACTGATAAATGGAAAACAACACTCGATCACTACGATTCAGCTTGGCACGATAAAGATTTTCATCAATTTTTTTGACGTCTGCTGATTTAAAATCATCGTGCTGCAAGTAATCACTTAATTTTTTGAAGCCGGCAATTTGATCAATATCTAAGCCGTTATAAACCAAAACATCCATAATCTATCATTCCTTAATTCTAAAAATATGGGATACCGAAGCGGGTATCCCAATGCTGTTTTTGATCTTATCGCTTGCCGATCACGGTCTGCCCGCCCAAATACGGCTGCAACGCAGCAGGAATAGCGATTGAGCCATCAGCTTGCTGATGGTTTTCCATCAAGGCCAGCAAGGTACGACCCACCGCCAAACCAGAGCCATTTAAGGTGTGTACCAGCTCGGTTTTTTTGCCGTTACGGAAGCGTGCCAGCATGCGCCGTGCTTGGAAATCACCGCAGTTGGAACACGACGAAATCTCACGATAGGTGTCTTGGCTCGGTAGCCACACTTCCAAATCGTAGGTTTTGACTGCGCCAAAGCCCATATCACCACCACACAGCAGCATCACGCGGTACGGCAACTCGAGCAGTTGTAGCACTTTTTCGGCACAGGCGGTCATGTCCTCAAGGGCTTGCATCGATTGCTCAGGATGCACGATGTTGACCATCTCGACTTTTTCAAACTGATGCTGACGGATCAAACCGCGAGTATCCCGCCCTGCCGAACCGGCTTCACTGCGAAAACAGGGGGTATGTGCGGTGAACTTGAGCGGTAATTCGCTTTCTTCCAAAATCTGATCGCGCACCAAGTTGGTCAGTGGCACTTCAGAGGTGGGAATCAGGTAATACGGTTTTTCACCTTGGAGCTTAAACAGGTCTTCTTCAAATTTGGGCAACTGACCCGTCCCACGCAGGCTATCGCCGTTGACCATCAGCGGCACCGCCACTTCGGTATAGCCATGCTGCTGCGTGTGTAAATCGAGCATAAATTGCGCCAGCGCCCGTTGCAGACGCGCCAAGTCGCCCTTCAGTACATTAAAACGCGAGCCGGTGATTTTGGCCGCCGCGGCAAAATCGAGTAGCCCCAAGGCTTCACCAAGTGCGGTATGGTCTTGGATGGCAAAGTCAAACTGACGTGGTGTGCCCACACGGCGCACTTCCACATTACCCGTTTCATCTTCACCTTCAGGCACCGACGCATCGGGCAAATTGGGGATGGTTTGGGCTTTTTGCTCAATCTCGGCTTGCAACAGCGACAGCTCAGCTTCAGCCGCCTTCATCTCGTCGCCCACTTGCTGCATGCGTGCCATCAATTCACTGGCATCACCACCGGCTTTTTTGATTTTGCCGACTTCTTGTGCGCCTTTGTTGCGCTCGGCCTGCAGGTTTTCGGTACGGGTTTGGATCGATTTACGACGTGCCTCTAAATCTGCCCATTCCACTGGGTCGAGTTGTACGCCACGTTTGGCAAGGGCGGCGTTGACCACGTCAATCTGGCCGCGCAAGAGTTTGGGATCAATCATGATAGCAACAGCAGCAAAAAACTGGCCGTAGTATACGAGGTGTGGGGGAAAATGCGTAGCGACTGTATCGGCAGATGCCCGTTACCAAAATCAGAAAATTTGCTACGCTGACGCTCCATATTGAAAGATCGCTGGTCTCATGATGCGCTTATGTTATTCAAGCTTACTGATGCTACTCAGTGCATCAGCATTCGCAGCCGACGACAATGACCACCGCACCGAACTACACCGTGTGCCGATCAACAGCAGCACACCGCAAGACATGATCGTTTCAACTGCCGAATATGCCCCAAGTGACACCCTGATTCGGCATTTTCATCGGGGCATCGAAGCTGCTTATGTGGTGCAAGGCGCACAGGTGCAAACCCCCAAAGGGGTGATGACGCTCAGTACGGGGCAATCGGTCGTCCACTTGCGTGAGGTGCTACATGGTGGTTTTCAAGTGATTGGCGATACACCGCTCAAATTATTTATGGTGCATGTGGTCGATCAAGGCCAGCCCCTCTACCATCTCCCCACGCCTTAAGCATGTCGTTTTGTCGTGTGATTGCTTCAACTGATCTTGTGCCAACTAGCGTAGCTGGCATACACACACTATGCTAAGCAGCAGCCAATAGAATTGGCAATAACAACCCAACACCCAATAAACGGAAATGATTGGAGTTTTGATGATGAATCTTCGTGTACTCATGATGGTTTCACCCGTTGTACTGGCATTGACCGCCTGTTCGAGCGCGCCGAGTGTGGGTGATCGTATGCTATCGCAAGGTCAAGGTACCCAGCAGCTCGGTGAGCAATGGAAAAAAGGCCAAGACCTGATCAAAAAGGGCGAAAAACTCAAAGCCAAAGGCCAAGAGCAAGTCGAGGACGGCCAAGACGACATCAAAGACGGTACTGAGATGATTGAAAAAGGCCAAAAAATGATTGCTGAGAGCGAAAAGACCTATAACGAAAAATTTCCGGCTGCTCCTGCCACAACACCGAGCAACTAAGCGACAATCCGCCACTGAAGTGCTCTTGCTTCAGTGGTGTTGAGGTGGTTTGACATGTCTGCATGGGTTGCGCTGGCGATTGCCATTTTATCCGAGGTGATTGCCACCAGCTTTCTCAAAGCCTCCGATGGCTTTAGCAAGTTGTGGCCGTCGGTCATCGTGATTGTGGGCTACGCCTCAGCGTTTTACTTTATGTCGATCTCACTCAAGAGTATTCCGGTCGGTGTGACCTATGCCATCTGGTCGGGGACAGGCATTGTATTGATCGCGTTGGTCGGCTGGCTGGTGCTGGGGCAAAAACTCGATTGGCCTGCCCTGCTCGGCATGAGCTTGATTGTGGCGGGTGTGCTGGTGATTCAGTTGGGGTCAAACAGTGTGGGGCATCACTAGGGTCTGTTGACATTTCATGCGTAAGCCGCGTTGTTCGGCAAAATGTGCCAAACAAGGCGGAACATACCTCAATAAGCAGAACCTCATCTGAGACTTTGCTTGTAGGATAGGTGCTCAAATAGCAGTGACATCAGCGTCCTTGAGCCATCTCAACCGCTTACCACGTCAGTGGATTCCACAGTTTCAACGGCACACCAAGCACGACTTTTTCTTTTTCGGTCACACGCTCTTCTGCTACGGGTTTTTTGGGTTGACCGTTAAAACTGGTCATCTGAATGCCACGAGCAGGATCGGGGTTGGGGACAAAGCTATAACCGGGTGTATTGAGGGTCGCCATCCGAATCTCCGCCAATGCTTCTTTTTCAGGCATTTGGCTGATGGGGCCTTTTTGCAGCAAGCCCAGCTCACGGCTCGGTTTACCACGGAAATTTTGCTCATCGTAGCGCAAATAGTAGGTTTTGCCAGCCTCAACCTGAAAATCAACCACCGTACCTTTTTGGAAATAGATAAAGCCAATCGGGCGACGTACCACCAAACGATAGGTGCCCTCAGGCAACTCCAACCAGTAATAGTGATTGTTGATCAGACTGGGCAAACGCTTGCCATTGACAAAAAAACTTGGTGCAAGAATCTCTTGGAAGTTCCAATTGCTGTAGGGGCGGTACAAATACACGATGGCCGCTTTTGAATCCATTGCTGGCACTGGCTGAAATAATGGGCCATCACTACGCAAAAATGACGGGCCATCACTGCGCTTAATCCACGCCCCAAGATCAAAACCATGTGGCTTGAGACGATCAACAAATTTCTCAGGCACCGAAGTATCTACCACCGGCATCTCTGGTTTTGGACGAACGTCGGGATCAGACACTGTAGTTGTGCCAAGAACAGGGAGTTTGTCACGGACAGATTGCATGGTACTGCAACCCGACAATACTACTCCGAGCATTAAAACCGCTGGCAAATAACGCATGGCTTCCCTCAGGCGCTTGATCTTCTTGTTTGCAAGGCTTCCGGCCTACCGGCAGGATGACAGCATCCTACCATTGAGTCGCCGTGGAAAGAAACTCTTGTCGATGGACTGGCCGGCACAAATGTGATTGATCCAGACAAAAAAGCCGACAAAATGTCGGCTTGTTTGGAGGTCTGGCGATTAAACCGATGCGGGTGGGTTGATGCTAATTTCAACACGACGGTTTTGCGCACGACCTTCTGGGGTCGCATTGCTGGCAACAGGGTTGCTCATGCCATAACCGATCGCTTGGACACGGCTCGCAGGCACACCCGAACGCGTCAGATAGCTTGCCACACTATTGGCACGATCTTGTGACAGACGTTGGTTGTATGCAGCACTACCAGTATTGTCGGTGTAACCACGGACAGTAATGGTGGTTTTGTCATATTGAGCCAAGGTGGAGGCCAATTGACCCAAGGTACCGGTAAAGCTACCTGCAATCACTGCGCTGTCGGTCGCGAAGGTAATGTTGCCTGGCATGATCAGGTCAACAGCACCGGTTTGCTGGTTACGTTCAACTTCAACGCCAGTGCCTTGCATTTGCTCACGCAGTTTCTTTTCTTGAGCGTCCATATAGACACCCACGCCACCGCCGAGTAATGCGCCAATCGCAGCTGCACGACCGGCTTTGTCTGAATCACCGTTGGATTTGGCAATCGCAGCACCCGCTGCTGCACCAAGCAGGCCGCCAATCGCAGCGCGGCTGATCTGCTGCTGGCCGGTTTGAGGATTGGTGGTACAACCGGACAGAACCAAGCCCCCAACCAATGTAGTCACGACTAATGCACGCATGGCTTACTCCTTTATGGATTCAATTTTTGCCGTTGGATGCATTCTGTCGTGCTTATGCTGTTGTCACTAGGCACTTTTTGTTAAAAAACTGTCCAATATTTTACATTTTGAAATGATTGTAACTGAGCAATCTTTGCTTAAAAAAACAACGTATCCCTTGTGTTTTCGACCATTGAGCGGTTTTTTGCAGCACTTTGGCCTATTTTTAAGGCATGTCCGCTCACTTACAACGCCATCGTTTTGCTCACACGCTGTCACGTTTAGCCACGATTTCTACAAAAACGTCCGATGAACAACAGCAAAATCATGCGTTTGGATTGTACAAAATGGCTGTTGAGCACAGTTTTTGACTCAAGCATGATGCAAACAATGACTTTTAGACCGCTTGAGACGGATCCCCCATCATGCTGACCTCCCCGCCTACCCTGAACAAACCGCTCGAACGCAGCACACAAAACAAGCTGATTTTGGGCTATGACATTGTGATGCTGATCTTGATTGTGCTGAACCTGCTCTCGTTGGGGATCAATGCGCTATTGATGGGCAATGTGGGTGAAACGTTGGCTCATTGGATCGGTCAAGATCAATGGTTGATGCATTTTCGACAAGATTGGCATCCGATCATCACGCGGGTAGATGATTGGTTTACCATTTTTTTGGTGGCTGAACTGGTCATACGCTGGCTCTTGGCGGTTGTGGTGCAACGTTATCATCGCTGGTTTTTCTTTCCGTTTATTCATTGGTATGAGGTGCTTGGTTGTATTCCAGCGTTTCGGGCGCTGCGTTTGCTGCGGGCAGTGGCGATTGGCTATCGCTTGTACCGGATGGGGTATCATATTTTGCCCCTGTCATGGATTGAACAAGGTAAGTTTTATTATCAATTGATCCTCGAAGAAATTTCTGATCGGATCGTGATTAATGTGATTGACGGCGTGGAGCAAGAACTGCGTCAGAGCCAAACCCATCATCATTTGATTCATAATCTGATTGATCGTCATCGGGCGCAAATTGCCGATGCTGTGGGCGAAGTGTTGCAAGCTAGCCTTGCACCAGTGCTGGCAGCACGCGCAGAACAAATACAGTATGAAGTGGGTGAAGCGGTACATCGCGCCTTGGCCGATGTGCCCGAACTACATCGCTTGTTGCGATTGATGCCCGTCGTGGGTGCACAATTGGAACAGCAACTACAACTGATCGGTCGGCGTATTGGCGACAATCTGACCGCCGAATTGATCAGGCCGTTTGCTGCTCCTCCGGCTCATGGTGAACGGGTCAATCCGGTGCTTGGGCAGATTGCCGATCATGTGAGTGATGTTGAGTTGGATTTGCCCGCACTCGAAGCGCTGATTGAATCGTTGGTGTTTGAAGGGCTAGAAGTGCTGCGTCAACAGGTGTCTGTACAACAATGGAAGCAGCAACTTGAAGCCTATGATGCCAAGCAACAACAGGATTAAAAAATCCCTGTAGAAGGCTATTCGCTGACGCGCTTTTGGTCTAGGATTCGAAGATTCTCTCAACATCAGAAATAGAAGTCTCATGATGCAGACTTTTAGATGGTGTTTGTTGTTTTGTGCATCAAGGACGCGCGATGAGTGATATCCGCCTCAATGGTAAGATGGTCAGTTTTTCTCGACTCAGCTTACAGACCAATGACCCTAGCCGGATTCGTCAGGCGCTCGCTCATCTGATCGGCACCGCGCCCGATAGCCAAGGGACTCCCGTCATCCTCGATAGTGCGGTAGAGCAAGATTTCGGTGTGTTGTTGCAGATTTTGCAAGAAGCTGGTTTACAACTGCTGGCGGTGACCGCAGGGCATTTGACCGAATACGCGTTGGCACGTGGGATTGCCGTGTTGCCCGCCGATCAACCGATGCAGCGGATTGTCCCAACCGAACCTGTGGCACCTGTCGCGGCACCTGTTCCTGATTTGCCACCACCCACTGTTGCCGGTGCAATGCCCGCTCCCCTGTTGATTCATCATGAAACCATCCGCACCGGCCAACAGTTGCTCTCCGAGCAGGGCGATATTGTATTGACCGCGGATATGAATAGTGGTGCCGAGTTGATTGCGATGGGCAATGTGCATGTGTATGGCACGGTACGTGGTCGGATTATTGCAGGGGCAAGTGGGCAAGCACAGGCGCGTATTTTTTGCCAAAAGCTTGAAGCAGAACTGGTATCGATTGCGGGAACCTATTGTGTTGCCGACGATATCCCTCAAGAATTTTGGGGCACTGCGGTACAAATCAGCTTGAATGATGAAGGCGCGTTGTTGTTTCGCCCCTTGCGTAGTCAGGGTTAATCCTGTACATCATTCATATTATTGCACTATCGTGTTGCAAGCAGCGCAACTGATGTTTTAAAGGAGTTTGACTGGTGGCAAAGATCATCGTGGTAACCTCAGGGAAAGGAGGCGTGGGTAAAACCACCACCAGCGCATCCTTTGCCACCGG